>DASTVY010000031.1:0-5685 GCA_035758865.1 Sphingomicrobium sp.
CTGGTCGGCGCTCTGGGCGCCTCCGCGGGCGGGCTAGGGAGGGCGGCATCCGGAGTTTGTGCTGCCGGATCGGCCGGCTGGGTCCCCGTGTCTTGCGCGTAACCGACGCCCGAACTGATCAGCATGGTTGAAGCAAGAAGCAGGCCGCTCGCGCGACGGATGAAGGACGTGCGTTTCGTCATGATACTCCCCTGTATCTTCAACTGAAGAAGTGAAGGGTTGTCGGCACTGACGTCAATTGTCTTTCGTCACGCGGATGTCACGATTTTGCGTGCGCTATGGCCGCGGTGCATCATCCCAATGCTGAAGCGCCGGGCCAAGAGCGGACTTTAGTGGGTCGAGCCAAGGCTCGAACGGTTTCCATTGGTCGAAACCGGACCTGCTGAGCGGTTGCCGCACCTGCTCGCTGCTTGCTGTCCTTACAGCGCGCTTCGTCTCGTGGAAACGGAGGCAGGCGTCTTCCCATTCAACACCGCAATAGCCCAGCAATGCCCGGATTTCAGTCTCAGGATCCTCGACCAGCCGCTCGTGAATGACTCGATGCACCTTGCCCGGCTGAACGCTGTCGAGATGGGCCATGAACCGCACATAATCGGCATAATATTGGCCGGTGTGGGCAAGATCATAGCTGAAGTGCTGGCCGCGGGCGTAATGCTGCTTGAAGTTGGAGAAGCAGCAATCGAGCGGATGACGCCGGGCATCGATGATCTTGGCGTTGGGCAGGATCAGCCGGATAAATCCGGCATGAGCCCAATTGTTCGGCATCTTGTCGATGAAGAAAGGCTTGCCTTCGCTTCGCTGGATACGTGTGCGATCAAGATATTCCTGGCCCAGCTGGCACAGGGTCTCGGCGTCTAAGGATAAGAGGGCCTCGGGATAATCGCCGCGCTCGTCGCGGGCATGATGGCCGTCAATCCTTCGGACGATCGCATGGATGTCGGGCAACTCCATCGTGCCCTCGATCTGGCTGTGGCTCGCCAATATCTGTTCGAGCAACGTCGATCCCGCGCGCGGCATTCCGAGTATGAAGATCGGATCAGGCGCGTCGCATCCCTGGCCCTCTCGCTCTTCGAAAAACTCAGCCGTCATCAGGGCAATGCTTCGATCGACAAGCCCGCTGATCCGTTCGGGATCGTGGCGAACCTGGGCGGCCCGGATGCGGTTCCCTTCTTCATAATAATGCCAGGCTTTTTCGGTGCCGCGCCGGTCTTCCCACGCCTTGCCAAGCGCGAAGTTCAGGTGAAGCTTGTCGTCCGCATTCAGCGCTGCATCGTCCAGCGCCGCCTCCATTGCAGCCACATCGCCATCGTCGAATTTCACGGTCTTCAGGTTGGCCAGGCTCCACCATACTTCGCCAAGGCCGGGCGCCAGTTCGATCGCCTTCCGATAGGCGGCTATCGCCTCTTCCTGCTCGCCGACCGTCTTCAAGACATGGGCAAAGCTCATCCAGACCTTTGGCTGGTGGGCGTGGCGGCCGAGAACGTCACGATAAAGTTCAATTGCTTCCTGGTAGCCCCCAACGCGACCAAGCGCCGCAGCACGAAGGTTGCGGTATCCGTCGGAGAGGTTTCCGACGCCAAGGAGGTCGAGCTGCTCGAGCGCTTCGGGGGCACGATGCTGTCGATAGAGGATCGTTGCCAGATTGGCCCGCGCGGACTGGAATGACGGTGCCAATTCCAGTGCCCGGCGCAACAGATTCTCGCTGTCATGGAGGCGGCCGATCCGTGCCGCGAGCTCGGCCAGCATCCGGATCGCGCTGTAATCATAAGGATCGCGTTTCAGCCGTTCTTTCAGAAGCGGCTCGGCTTCATGCAATTGGTTCCCGAACAGGGCATGTCCAGCGCGAAGCAGGGTGGCGTCCGAAGTTGCTGCCTTCACCGCCCGCTGCTCGAACTCCTCCGCTTCTTCGACCTGGCCACTTGCGCGAAGGGCAAGGCCAAGGAGCCGAAGGGCAGGGGCTGAGCCAGGCCGCGCCCCCAATGCCAGTCGTGCATGGCTGACCGATGCCGCAGGATCGGTCTCCAGCAGTCGATATCCCTCGATCAGTGGGTTGGCCTTCGCCAGTGCCGCCGCATCGTCACCCATGCGCCTCTGGTGGGACAAAAATGGCGCTTCGCCAAGAGTGGTTCAGGAAATTCGAGGCTCGTGGTAGATTGTCCCCGTTCAACCATCGGGACGGAGGGCTCGATGAAGCCATTCACCTTGATAGCGGCCGTCATCTTCGGACTGATGGCGCTCCTGCATGCCTATCGCCTGGTCACCCATTTCCAGGTCATTGCCGGCAGCCATACTATCCCGCAGGAAGTTAGCTGGATCGGCGTGATTGTGGCTGGCGTCCTGAGCTACGGGCTGTTCCGCGAGGCGCGGCGCTAGACGTTGAACTTGAAGTGGAGGACGTCGCCGTCCTTCACCACATAATCCTTGCCCTCCTGGCGCAGCTTGCCCGCATCGCGGGCGCCGGCTTCGCCATTCAGGGCGACATAATCCTCATAGGCGATCGTCTCGGCGCGGATGAAGCCGCGCTCGAAGTCGGTGTGGATCTCGCCGGCCGCCCGCGGCGCCTTTGAGCCTTTCTCGACGGTCCAGGCGCGCGCTTCCTTGGGCCCGACGGTGAAGAAAGTGATGAGGTGGAGAAGGTCGTATCCGGCGCGGATGACGCGGGCGAGGCCGGTTTCGTGGAGGCCCATTTCCTCGAGGAACGCCAGCCGCTCGTCCATCTCCATGGTCACCAGGTCGGATTCGATTGCAGCGGAAACGACGACCGCCTCCGCGCCCTCTGCATGAGCCTTGTCGAATACGCGCTTCGATTGCTCGTTGCCGTTCGCCGCCTCGTCCTCGTTGACGTTGCAGACGTAGAGCACCGGTTTAGCAGTCAGCAGCTGGGCCTGCGAAAAGACCCGGGCTTCCTCGTCATCCTTGGACTTCGTGAGGCGAGCCGGCTTTCCTTCGCGAAGCAGGTCCAGCGCTTGGCTCAGGACCGAAGCGGCGATCTTCGATTCCTTGTCGCCGGTCTGGCCGCGCTTGATCAGGTTTGGCACCCGCTTCTCCAGGCTTTCGAGGTCGGCGAGCAGAAGCTCGGTCTCCACCGTTTCGGCATCGGCGATCGGATCGACCTGGTTCGAAACATGCTGGATATCGTCATTCTCGAAGCAGCGAAGGACATGGACGATGGCGTCCACTTCACGAATGTTGCCGAGGAACTGGTTGCCGAGCCCTTCGCCCTTCGACGCGCCCTTCACCAGTCCTGCGATGTCGACGAACGCGAGCTGGGTCGGAATGATCTTGGCCGAACCCCCGATTGCGGCAAGCTTGTCGAGGCGCGGATCGGGAACCGCGACCTGCCCGACATTCGGCTCGATCGTGCAAAAGGGATAGTTGGCCGCCTGAGCCGCCTGTGTCTCGGTCAGCGCGTTGAAGAGGGTCGACTTGCCGACGTTCGGCAGGCCGACGATACCGCATTTAAAGCCCATTGGTCGTCCTGGTGGGAAAGTTGTTGCGGGGCCCTTAGCCGGGCTTCACGCGAAATTGAAGCTGATGCTCAGGCGATCGTCCTTGGCCGTTCCGGGAAGCACGTCATGGCGAAGCCAGCTTTCCCATAAAAGCAGCAGGCCGGGTCGGGGCTGAACCGCAACGAAGGGCCGTAGCTCCTCGCTGGCGTCCTCGCGACGCACGGGTGCGGCCATCATCATCGGCAGGCGGGGATCCTCGAAGCGGATGGTGCCGCTTCCCTTTGGAACCTCGACATATAGCGTTCCGGACAGGATCGAATGCGGATGGATATGGCCGCTGTGGTGCCCGCCGGCTTTCAGCAGATTGACCCACAGGCTGTCGAGCTTCGGCTTGCGGCCCAGATCGAATGCAAGCTCCTGTGCGAACGTCGCGGCGTGCCGAACCAGCTCCCGCTGCAGCTCGGCGAATGCCGGATCGCGCTTCGGCAGGTCGTTGAGCGATGCGTAGCTGGTATAACCCTTATAGCCCTTCTGCCGGCTCCAACGCCTGCCGGCCTCATCGTCGTCAGCCAGCGAACGGATCGAATGAGCAAGCTCGCCGAGCAGGTCCTCGTCCTCGATCATGGCTTCGTAGAGCCGCGTTGCGAACAGCGTCCGGGACATGCTTCTTGCCCTAGGGCCCAGAGCTATTACCAACAAGAGCCACGGTCGCCTTCAACGCCACGATCCAGCCAAAGCGCAGGCAAGAATAGTTTCCCTTGCCCTCTGCTCGCTAAACTCGGTAACTTTCCGTTGAAACAACGGGGGCTTACGCATGCCCGGCGTGTTCGTTTCCTATTGCCGGCCAAGCGCTCAAGTCGCTGAGCAGGTCGCAGCTGCACTTTCCGCGATCGGCTATGAAGTCTGGCGGGACGACCAGCTGCCTGCCCATCGCGCCTATGGCGACGTCATCGAGGAGAAGCTCCGCGCAGCCGAAGCAGTGGTGGTGCTTTGGTCGTCGGATGCCTGCGCGTCCCAATGGGTGCGCGCCGAGGCGGATCTTGCTCGTCAGGCCGGCACGCTGGTTCAGGCCAGTCTCGACGGAACCATACCGCCTTTGCCCTTCAACCAGATCCAGTGCGCCGATTTGTCCGATTGGGAAGGCAACACGCAATCGGCCGGCTGGCGGAAGGTCCAGCATAGCGTTTCGATGCTGGCTCCACTCGAATCTGACATCAAGCATGACCGGCCTCGTTCCAATCGACCTTCGATCTGCGTGCTTCCGTTCCAGAATATGAGCGGAGATGCCGAGCAGGAATATTTCAGCGACGGCATCAGCGAGGACATCACCACCGACCTGTCGAAAATCTCCGCCCTTGCGGTAACCGCCCGCAACACAGCCTTCACCTTCAAGGGGCAGTCGGTCGACATCTGCAAAGTGGCGCGGGCGCTTCACGTCAGTCATGTCCTGGAAGGAAGCGTCCGCAAGGCGGGCGATAGGTTGAGGATCACCGCTCAGCTAATCGACGGCGAAACAGGCGATCATCTATGGGCCGAACGCTACGATCGGGACCTGACGGACATATTCGCCATTCAGGACGAGATTTCCCACGCCATCGTCGATGCGCTGCAGGTCAAGCTGCTTCCAACGGAAAGGAAGGCAATCGAACAACGCGGCACAACCAATGCCGAAGCTTATAATCTCTACTTGATGGCCCGGAACTGTTGGATTGCAGGGGATTTTTCCGACTCGCACCGCGTTTCAAGGGTCATTCGCATCTGCCATCAGGCGATCGAACTTGACCCGGGCTATGCACAGGCCTGGGCCCTTATCGCGCTTGGCCAGGCTCATGTCTTTTACGGGATCGGCCCGAACGAGGGATCCGACGGTGGAGCCGCCGCCGCAGAGAAGGCGCTGGCCCTGGATCCCGACATTGCGGAAGCCCGGTTGCCGATGGCCTGGCGGCTGGTTGTCGAGGGAAAATTCGATGAGGCGAATGCGGAGTTGGCGGCCGCCTTCAAGCTCAGTCCCGATTCCTGGGAGGTCAACAAGGAAGCCGCGCGGCTCTTCTATCGGCAGCGGAGGATCGACGACGCAGTGTTCCACCTCGAACGTGCGACCAGGATCGTCGAAGCAGACTTCCACGGCTGGGGCATGCTGTTTGCCTGCTATCTCGCCAAGGGCGACGATACCGGGGCCCACGACTGTGCGACCAAAATCGTCAGATTGGTGGAAGATGTCGTTGCCAGGGACCCC
>DASTVY010000315.1:0-2761 GCA_035758865.1 Sphingomicrobium sp.
ACCAGGGCGGTGAACTGCTTCAACTGCATTTTCCAGGATCCTTTATTCGGCCGGAAGCAGCTCGGGCTGCTCGTCGATCCGCCGCTGCCGGCCACTGCCCAGCCGGTCACCAAGCGCGCGGCACACCACGTAGAAGAGGGGCGTGAAGATGAGGCCGAAGGCGGTAACCCCGATCATTCCGAAGAAGACCGCGGTGCCCAGCGCCTGACGAAGCTCAAAGCCGGGTCCCGACGCAACAACCAGCGGCAGCACGCCGAGGATGAAGGCGAAGCTGGTCATCAGGATCGGGCGAAGCCGAGTCCGGGCCGCCTCGACGGCCGCCTGGATCGGGCCGGAGCCGCGTTCCTCGGCCTGCTTGGCGAACTCGACGATCAGGATCGCGTTCTTCGCCGCGAGGGCAATGAGGACGATAAGCCCGACCTGAGTCAGGATGTTGTTGTCCATGCCTCTGAGGTTCACGCCGGCCATCGCCGCCAATAAGGTCATCGGCACGATCAGGATGATCGACAGCGGAAGCAGCAGGCTTTCGAACTGGGCTGCCAGCACCAGGAAGACGAACACAACCGACAGGCCGAAGATCAGGATGGCGATATTGCCAGCCGCCTTCTGCTGAAAGGCGATGTCGGTCCACTCGGTCGCGAAGCCCTGAGGCAACGCGGACGCCAGCTTCTCCATCGTCTTGATCGACTGGCCGGTCGAGTAGCCGGGCGCCGTGTCGCCATCCAGCTCCACCGCCGGATAGAGATTGTAGCGCGTCACGCGATAGGGCCCGGTCTTATCGGCGAAGGTAGCAACCGCACCGATCGGCACCATCTGGCCGCTGTTGGAGCGGGTCTTGAGCTGGGCGATATCGGCCGGATCGTCACGGGCAGCTGCCTCGGCCTGAGCGGTCACGCGGAACGTGCGGCCGAGCAGGTTGAAGTCGTTGACGTAGGCCGATCCCAGATAGACCTGCAGCGCTTCGAACACGCGCTCCGGCGGAACGCCGAGCATGTCGGACTTGGCGCGGTCGATGTCTGCGTAAACGCGCGGTGTGGCAGTGTTGTAGAGGGTGAAGACGTTGGCCAGCCCCTTCTCCTGCTGCGCGCCGCCCATCATCTGGTAAGCCGCCTGCTCAAGCGCCTGGTAGCCATTGTCGCCGCGATCCTGGATGATCATCCGGTAGCCGCCGCCATTGCCGATGCCCTGCACGACCGGGGGCGGAATGACGAACACCATCGCTTCGTCGACGTCGGCTAGCGCGGCGCGCATCTCATTTTCGATGTTGAGCTCGGTCCGGTCGGTCCCGGCGCGCTCCTCGAACGGCTTGAAGGTGACATAGGCAGCGCCGGCGTTTGAAGCCTGCGTGCCCGACGCACCGTCGAACCCGGCGAACATCACGGCGGCCTCGGTTCCCGGCACCTTCAATAGCCGGTCGACGACCTTCTTCAGCACCGCATCGGTGCGCTCGATCGAGCTTCCGGGCGGAAGCTGGACCGCGGCCAGTGCATAACCCTGGTCCTGCGCCGGGATGAAGCCGGCCGGCGTTGCCCAGAACAGGGAAACCGTCAGCACGACCAGGCCAGCGTAAGCCGTCAGCGCCTTCTTCGGCGCATTGGCCACGCGCCGCGTGAACCGGCCATACCATTCGCTCAAGGCAGCGAAGCGCTCGTTGAAGCGGTCGCCGGCGCGATGAAGGACGCCCATGACCCCGGTTTCGGCGCGGTGGTCGCTTTTCGGCTTCAGGAGCATCGCCGCAATGGCCGGAGAGAGCGTCAGCGACAGGACCAGCGAGATGATCGTCGCGGCCGAGATGGTCACCGCGAACTGGCGGTAGAATTCGCCGGTAATGCCGGTGAGGAAGGTGACCGGCACGAACACGGCGCACAGGACCAGCACGATCGCAACCAGCGCGGTCGACACCTCGTCCATCGAGCGATGCGCAGCCTCGCGCGGAGTGAGGCCATGCTCCAGGTTACGTTCGACATTCTCGACCACGACGATGGCGTCGTCGACGACGATGCCGATCGCCAGCACCAGGCCGAACATCGACAGCGTGTTCAGCGAATAGCCGAGACCCGCCAGCACCGCGAAAGTACCGATCAGCGATACGGGGATGGCGATGATCGGGACGATCGCCGCGCGCCAGCTCTGCAGGACGACGATGATGACCAGAACGACCAGAAGGACGGCTTCGGCCAGGGTCTTCTGGACCTCGCTCATCGATTCACTGATGAACTCGGTCGGGTTCCAGATGATCTTATATTCAAGCCCCTTGGGGAAGCTCTTGGCCGCATCGGCCAGCTGGGCCTTGATGCCTTCCGCGGCGGCGAGCGCGTTGGTGCCCGGCCGCTGGGTGATGCCGAGGATGACCGAGTCCGTACCCGACAGATAGGCGTTGACGCCATAATCCTCGGCGCCGAGCTCCACCCGCGCGACGTCGCGGAGCCGGGTGATCGCGCCCGACGCCGGGTCGGTGCGGATGACGATGTTGGAAAACTCGTCGGCGGTCTTGAAGCGACCCTGGGTTTCGACATTAAGCTGCTGCGCTGCGCCAGTGTCATAGGGCGGTTGGCCGACGACGCCGGCGGCGACCTGCACGTTCTGGGCGCGGAGCGCATTCACCACCTCGCCGGCAGTGAAGCCCATCGTCGCAGCGCGGCCGGGGTCGATCCACACGCGCATCGCATAGTCGCGCGCGCCGAAGTTCTGGTCGTCGCCAATGCCGTCGACACGGGTCAGCCGGTCGCGGATCTGGGTCAGCGCATAGTTGGAGACATAG
>DASTVY010000321.1:0-2966 GCA_035758865.1 Sphingomicrobium sp.
ATGGCGCGCAGGTCAGGGCATCGGGCGACCCCTATTTCTCTCACCCGATCGAAGTCGCGGGCATTCTTACCGACATGAAGCTGGACGATGAAACCATCGTCACCGCCATCCTTCACGACACAATCGAAGACACGGTTGCGACGCCAGAGCAGATCGAAAAGCTGTTCGGTCCGAACGTCGCTCGGCTGGTCGACGGGGTCACCAAGCTTTCCAAAATCGAGGCGCAGTCGGAAAACGAGCGCGCCGCGGAGAATTTGCGCAAGTTCCTGCTGGCGCTGAGCGACGACATTCGAGTCCTGCTGGTGAAGCTCGCCGACCGGCTGCACAACATGCGGACCCTCCATCATATCAAGTCGGAAGAGAAAAGGCGGCGCATCGCCAAGGAGACGATGGATATCTACGCCCCGCTCGCCGAGCGGATCGGCATGTATGAAATCATGAACGAGATGCAGGGCTTGGCCTTCAAGCAATTGGAGCCGGATGCCTATGCCTCGATCACCCGGCGGCTGACCCAGCTTCACGAGCAAGGCGGCGACCTCGTCAACCGAATCGGGCTCGGACTTCAGCTCTACCTGGCCGACCACGGCCTTACTGCCGAGGTCACGGGCCGCGAAAAGCATCCCTTCTCAATTTGGAAGAAGATGGCCGAGCGGCACATCAGCTTCGAACAGCTGTCGGATGTCATGGCCTTCCGAGTGATCGTCGGCAGCCCCGATGAATGCTACCTGGCACTGGGCCTGATCCACCAGCGCTGGCCGATGGTGCCAGGCCGGTTCAAGGATTATGTCTCCACGCCCAAGCGGAACGGTTACCGGTCGCTCCACACCACGGTGATCCATGATTCCAAATCGCGCATCGAAATCCAGATTCGCGACAAGGCCATGCACGCCCAGGCCGAGCGCGGCCTCGCGTCCCATTGGGCGTATAAGGAGCGGGCACCGGCCGAAGAAGTGAAGATTCCCTGGATCTCCGACCTGGTCGAAATACTGGAGCATGCCGGAAGCCCCGAAGAGCTCCTCGAACATACGCGAATGGCGATGTACCAGGACCGGATCTTCGCCTTCACTCCGCGCGGCGAACTGATCCAGTTGCCCAAGGGCGCCACGCCGATCGATTTTGCCTATGCGGTCCACACCGACCTTGGCGATCAGACGGTCGGCGCCAAGGTCAATGGCCGGGTGGTCCCGCTGCGAACCATCCTCGACAATGGCGACCAGGTCGAAATCCTCGCGTCGCAGGCACAGCATCCGCAGCCGTCATGGCTCCGCTTCGTTGTCACCGGCAAGGCGCGTGCCGGGATCCGCCGCTTCGTCCGGCACAAGGAGCGCGACGAGACGATCGAGCTTGGCCGGAAAATCTATGAAGAGATCGTCGCCCGGTTGCCGGCGCCACTTGCAGCCGACGCGTTGAAGCGCGCGATCAAGACCCTTAAGGTCGAGGATGAAGAGGCGCTGATGATCAAGGTCGCGCGCCGATCCGTATCCGATATCGAGCTGATGGAAGCGCTGATGCCCGGCTCGGCCGGAGGCGACGTCGCACCGCGTCCGCTCGGCCAGCGCACCGCCATTTCGATCAAGGGCCTGACCCCGGGCGTTGCCTACGACCTTGCCAGTTGCTGCCATCCCATTCCGGGCGACCGGATCGTCGGCCTCCGCCGCGAGGACGAGGGCATCGAAGTCCATGTCATCGGCTGCGATAAGCTGGCCAGCGGAGTTGATGCCGACTGGCTGGACCTCGCCTGGGGCGACGGATCGGACGGCGGCACCGCAAGGCTGATGGTCATTTTGCGCGATGTTGCCGGAGCGCTTGGCGAGATGGCCGGAATCATGGGCGCCAAGGGCGCCAATATCGTCAACCTGGTGCTGGCACACCGCGACGGCAGCTTCCACACTTTCCACGTCGATGTGGAAGTGCACGACCTGGCCCACCTCCACGGCTTGGTCGCCGCGCTTCGCGCAGCCGACGGAGTGAGCCAGGTCGAGCGAATCTAGTCAGCCGACCCCCATTACAACCGTCCAGCGGAACGCGAGCGCCTGTGGATCGCCGGACAGAGGATCGATCGCTTCGGCGATGACGCTTTCACGCGGCTCCGCGTCCTTCAGCAGGCGATCGCTCTCGTTAAGCGGCTCGTTCGGGAAATACATTTGCGTCACCAGTCGCTCGGAACGTCCGTCGATCGCGAAGTGGATGTGGGGAGTCCTCCGGCCGATCGGGGTCTCATAATCCTTCGGCTTCACCGAGCGGAACTTGAACTGGCCGTCGCGATCGGTCGAAAGGCGGGCGAACCCCTGAAAGTTTGGGTCGAGCGCCGCCGGATTGGCGCGGTCCCCAGGATGGTCGTAGCGGCCTGCGGCGTTGCATTGCCACAGATCAACCTGGGCATCGCGGATCGGAAAACCTTGCAGGTCGACCAGCCGGACGATCACCTGGATCGGTTGCCCCATCGCGGTTCCAGGCCGGCCTTTAAGCCGGGTCAAATCAGCGTCATGGTCGGACGGCCTGACCAGCGGATAAAATGGCCCAAGGGCCTGAGCCGACGTTGCGACAAGCTTCTGTGATTTTGCCGCGGAAACGGATGCAACTGCCGCGGCGCCAATAACCAAATGGCGCCTGGTGACCAGCATATCGAGTCTCCCTTAGCGGGAAACAGCCTGTTACGCCGCCGGATAAAGGGAGGCTAGGCTTTCTTCTGCCTCCCGGGCGCCTTTCGAATGGCGTCGGCGCCCCCCGCAGCCAGCACTGCCAGCGTGACCAGGTCAGATGCGCTCGCCGTCATGGACGCGATCTGCACCGGCAAGGTCATGCCCATCAGATAGGGGCCCAGTGCGATTTCTCCGCCCAGCGCCTTGATCAGCTTCGAACTGATGTTGGCCGATTGCAGCCCCGGCATGACGAGGATGTTGGCCGGCCCGGTGAGGCGGCTGAACGGATAATATTTGACCTGCGCTTCGTGATTGAGAGCCACG
>DASTVY010000325.1:0-2288 GCA_035758865.1 Sphingomicrobium sp.
GATGACCGGGAAGACCTGACCCATTTGCCGATCGTGGCGATCGACCCGGAAGATGCGCGCGACCATGACGACGCCATTTGGGCGAGTCGGCGCGACGACAGCGACGGCTGGGACGCGATTGTGGCCATTGCCGACGTCAGCTTCTACGTCCGCCCTGGCAGTGAGCTCGACCGCGAGGCCCGGGCGCGGGGCAACAGCGTCTATTTCCCCGACCGCGTGGTGCCGATGCTGCCTCACGAGCTGTCGTCGGACATTTGCTCCCTGAAGCAGGGCGAGGTTCGAGCGGCCGTGGCCTGCCACCTTCATGTCGGTAAGGACGGAGCGCTGAAGAGCTGGCGATTTTCACGTGCCAAGATTTGCGTAGCTGCAAATATTGCTTATGAGGATGCGCAAGCAGCGATGGATGCTGCGGAGGAGGAGGTCATTGAAATGGCTTCGTCTCCTTGCTCGATGCCACCTCTCGACGGTCCTGTTCCAACGGAGCTGGTCGACAAGGCCCTGAAACCACTTTGGGCCTGCTGGCGTGCGCTGCTCGCGGCGCGCAACAAGCGCGAACCGCTCGAACTCGACCTTCCCGAACGGAGAGTCATGCTCGACGAAAAAGGACGGATTCTATCTGTCGCGCCGCGCGAGCGGCTCGACGCTCACCGGCTCGTCGAGGATTTTATGATTGCGGCCAACGTCGCGGCGGCCAAGGCGCTTGAGCGCAAGAAGGCGCCCGTCATGTACCGCGTCCATGAGGGGCCCGGCCGCGAAAAGCTCGTGGCATTGAAAGACTATCTCGCGACATTCGACCTGGAGTTCGCGCTTGGCCAGGTGATCCGGCCAGCGACCTTTAACCGCATCCTCGAACGGATCGGCGAGGATCATGACGCGCGGCACGAGATTATGGAGCAGGTCCTGAGGACTCAGATGCAGGCACGCTACGGGCCCGAGCCGCTCGGCCACTTCGGCTTGGCGCTGGGCAGCTATGCACACTTCACCTCGCCGATCCGCCGCTACGCCGATCTGCTGGTCCACCGCGCGCTGGTAAGCTTCTACAAGCTGGGCGACGGCGGGCTGCCGCCGGCTGACGCCGAGCAGTTCACCGAAATTGGCGAGCATATCTCGATGCTGGAGCGTCGTGCGATGGAGGCGGAGCGGGAAACCATTGACCGCTATGTCGCTGCCTTCCTCGCCGACAAGGTCGGGCAGATTCTTCGCTGCCGGATCACCGGAGTCCAGCCGTTCGGTTTTTTCGCCACGGTCGAGGACCTGGGCGGCGACGGGCTGGTCCCCGCCGCGATCCTGGGCAACGAATATTTCCGCTACGACGAAGCTGCGCGGGCGCTAGTCGGGGAGGACAGCGGCGAGACATATCGCGTCGGGCAGCATTTGGAATTGAAGCTGGTCGAGGCCAATCCCGCATCGGGCGCGCTTCGTTTCGAATTGCCCGAAGAAAAGTTCGCTGGGTCGCCTCCCGTTACCAAACGCCTCGACCGGATTCGCGGTGGCCCGCGGGGGCGGCCGGCCAATATCCGGCATCAGGGTCGACGACGCTAAGCCGGCAATCACTGTCATATTCGATTAAGACAGTTTCTGCGTCGACCAACCGACGAAGGGCGGATGGCCGAAAATTTCGGCGTGAAGTAAAAGACTTACGGGATGTCGACGGGGAGAAGCACCATGCGTATCGTGACCGTAATCCTGTCGGCCGCAATCGTTTCAGCCGCGCCCGGACTGGCCAAAGACAACGCCCAGCAAACTGCCGAAAACCAGGTCGGAGCGGCCGCATCGGACAGCGCCGCGCAAAAGAAAATCTGTCGCCGGCCCATGGAAACCGGCACTCGTATGACGCCCCGACTCTGCCTGACCAAGGAGGAGTGGAAGGAGCTCGAGGAACTTAAATACAGGCGCTGATCCGCCAAGACGCTCCTGCGCCTGGCTAGCTCTTCGCAACAAATCGGTGCATCGCGCGCTAAGTTGCCGGATGCACTGGAGCTAGCCATGGCGAACTACAAGATCGCGATCATTGTCGGAAGTCTCAGGAAGGACAGCCTCAACCGCAGGATCGCTCGGTCGATGTGCGCCATGCGTGGCGATAATCTGGATTGCCAGATGATCGAGATTGGCGACCTGCCGCTATACAACCAAGACTATGATCTGCAGCGGCAGCAGCCGGAGCCATATGTCCGCTTCCGGGAAGCGGTTGCTGCGGCGGACGGAATCTTGTTCTGCACGCCGGAATATAATCGCGGGGTTCCGGGAGTTCTCAAGAACGCGATCGATGTCGGCTCGCGGCCCTATGG
>DASTVY010000044.1:0-3489 GCA_035758865.1 Sphingomicrobium sp.
TGCGGGGATGATCAGAGCCGGCAGGAAAAGCTTGTTGCCGAGCCGCTGCGACCATTGTTCGCGTTCCTCGTCGCCGGTTGTCGGCGGATGGCTTCGGCCGATGAAGCCGAATCCGGCCAGGCCTGCCAGCCCCAGCACCAATAGGCCGTTGCCGAAGTCGCCAATCCGGTCGCCGGCCAGCAGGCTGAGCGCCATCAGCCCCCAGAAGGCGGCATTGCCGAAGCGCTTGGCATGGGACCGGTCCAGGGCGGACAGTAGCGCGAACGCTGCGAACATCGCGCCGGCCAGGGCATAAAGCCAGTGGAGGGTGATCATTCTCCCCTCCTCCCCAGCTTGCGGTCGAACAGGACCAGCCGTGTCGCGTGAATGAGGAACGCGCAGATCGCGCTCGGAATCGCCCACAGCGCCAGCTCGAGCGGCGCAAGATTATAGCCGTAGGTCGACAATATCTGCTGGATCAGCACGATCGAGCCAATCGCGAAAAAGATGTCCTCGCCGAAGAACAAGCCGACATTGTCGGTCGCGGCGGAATAGGCTTTCACCTTCTCCGCCTCAGCTTCGGTCAACTCGCCATGCTGCTTCTCCGCGGCGGCAAGCGCCATTGGAGCGACCAGCGGACGGACCGTTTGCGGGTGCCCGGCCGTCGAATGGAGGCCGATCGCGGCCGTGATCTGGCGATAGATCAGGTACAGGATCAGCAGCTTGCCGGTGGTCGCATTCTTCATGCTCCGGATCACGGCCGCCGCCCGTTGTTGAAGCCCGAACCGTTCCAGGAGGCCAATCACCGGCAGGACAATCCAGACGATTGCGATGATCCGATTGTCGTTGAACGCCTTGCCGAATGTCGAAACGACCTCGTGCCAGTCCATCCCGGCGATAAGTCCGGTGGCGATCGCCGACACGGTGACCACCAGCATCGGATTGAACTTCAGCGCGAAGCCGATGACGACCAGCGCGATGCCGATCAGCGGCCAGTAATTGATCATGCCCCCTCCCTGCCGAACCCGCCGCCGCCCGGCGTCTCGATGACGAAATGGTCGCCGACGTCGACGTCGGCCCAGTCGGTTGCGGTCAACTCTTCGACCGTCCCGTCGGCCCGTTCGACCCAATTGCGGCCGGCCTTCGCGTCGCCGCCGCCATTAAGGCCGCGCGGCGGAATGCGGCGGCGATTGGCAAGAATGTTGGCCCGCATCGGTTCGAGGAAGGTCACGCGGCGAACCACTCCGTCGCCGCCATGATGCGCTCCACTTCCTCCCGATCCCTTGCGTATGCCGAACTCTTCAAGCCGAACCGGCAGCCGGGTTTCCAAAATTTCCGGATCGGTCAGCCGGCTGTTGGTCATGTGCGTCTGGACCGCGCTGGTTCCGTCATGGTCGGGCCCGGCGCCCGAGCCGCCCGCGATGGTCTCATAATATTGGTGAGACGAGTTGCCGAAGGTGAAGTTGTTCATCGTCCCCTGGCTCGGCGCCAGCCGGCCGGTTGCGGCGAACAAGGTATCGGTCACCACCTGGCTGGTTTCGACATTGCCCGCGACAACCGCCGCGGGATGATGCGGGTTCAGCATCGACCCTTCAGGCACAACCAGCTTGATCGGGCGCAGGCAGCCGTCATTCATCGGGATGGCGTCGTCGATCAGGGTGCGCACGACATACAGCGAGGCCGCGCGGACAATCGAATAGGGCGCGTTGAAGTTGTCCGGCTGCTGCGGGCTGGTGCCGGTGAAATCGAAGGTCGCCGAGCGCGCCGCCTTGTCGATGGAAATGCGGACCGCGACCCGCGCGCCATTGTCCATTTCATAGGCGAACTCGCCGTCGTCGAGCCGGTCGAGCAGGCGCCGCACGGACTCTTCCGCATTGGCAAGTACGTGATCCATGTAGGCTGCAACCACGTCCGGCCCATAGTCGCGGGCCGTCTGAACCAGCGTTTCCGCGCCGCGGACGCAGGCTGCCAATTGGGCGCGAAGGTCAGAGATATTGCGGTCGGGATTGCGGGCCGGATGCTCTCCACCAGACAGCAGGGCACGCATCTCCGGCTCGCGGAAATGGCCTTCGTCGACCAACAGCTCGTTGTCGATCAGAACGCCCTCATCGTCAATCGACTTGCTGTCGGGCGGCATGGAGCCGGGCGCGATCCCACCGATGTCGGCATGGTGCCCGCGCGCGGCGACGAAGGCGGAAGGTTCGGCCTCATCGGCATAGAATACCGGGACGATCACGGTGATGTCCGGCAGGTGCGTGCCGCCCCGATAGGGATCGTTGAGCACATAAGCATCGCCGCGGCGGATGCCGCGCCCGTCCCGCGCGCGCCCGCGCGTGTCGATGATAGTGCGGATGCTCTCGCCCATCGATCCCAGGTGAACCGGTATGTGCGGAGCGTTGGCAATCAGCGCGCCGGTCGCGTCGAAGATGGCGCAGGAGAAGTCGAGCCGTTCCTTGATGTTGACCGAGGTCGCGGTCGATTGCAGCGCCACGCCCATTTCCTCGGCGATCGCCATGAAGAGATTGTTGAAGATTTCGAGGCGCACCGGATCGACCTCGGTGCCGACTGCATGGGCGCGCTCCAGAGGCACGGCCCGGGTCATAACCAGGGTTCCGTCCCCTGCCCGCTCCGCCCGCCAGCCGGGCTCGACGACGATCGTCGAGGAAGCGTCGAAGATCAGGGCCGGGCGATCCTCCCCGGGACGGGGAGGTGGCTCGCGAATCGAGACGGAGGGGGCCCCCTCTACCAGCTGCGCTGGTCCCCCTCCCCGTTCCGGGGAGGATTTTCCAATCGCGTCGACCGTCAGAGTATCGAGGATTGGTTCGGCCTCGTCGATATAGCCAAAGCGCTTGCGGTGCAGCGTTTCGAAGTCGGCCCGCATTTGCTCGGCCGTCCCCAATTCGACGGTGATCGTCGTATCGCTGCCGGGCGTCCTCAATCTTGCGCGGCATTCGAAATATATCTGCTCCGGCTCGAAGCCCTGGTCGATAAGGTCGCTTCGCGCCGCAGCCTCGAGAGCGCGAACGCCTGCGGAGAAATCTTCGCCGATCGGTTTCAGCCAGCTCGCCTCCCGCACGGCTTTCACATCTGCCAGGCCGATACCGTGAGCGGACAGGACCCCTGCGAGCGGGTGGACCAGGATCCGTTCCATGCCCAAGGCATCGGCAACCCGGCAGGCGTGCTGCCCACCTGCCCCGCCAAAGCAGGCCAGCGTGTAACGGGTCACGTCATGCCCGCGGGCAATCGAGATTTTGCGGATCGCGGCGGCCATATTGTCGACCGCGATGTGCAGGAATCCCTCGGCGATCTCGTTAAGCGTCTTGGTGCCGCCCAGCTCGTCGGCCACTTCCTGCAGTCGCGCCCGCGAGGCTTCGGGATCGAGCGGCTGGTCACCATTCGGTCCGAACACGGCGGGGAATTTCGCCGGATCGATCCGGCCCAGGAAGAGGTTGCAGTCGGTGACCGTCAGCGGCCCTCCGGCGCGATAGCAGGCCGGACCCGGCCGGGCGC
>DASTVY010000049.1:0-5433 GCA_035758865.1 Sphingomicrobium sp.
CTGGGAACCTGGTCGCCATCGGCGATTATGGCGCAAGCTCAGTCCGAGTCGAACGCTCGCTCTTTGCCGTACTGGTGGAACCGCTCGCTTCGCTCGACAGCACTCCGTTGGGGCCCATCGGTCAGGCTATTTCCAACGCTATCCGAAGAGCCGCGGGCCGGTTCGATGTCGACGGGTCGCTACGACTGGTCAACCAGCCCGGCGGCGGCGCCATACGGATCGAAACTGCAAACGCCGCCGCTCCGACCGGTGCGCGGATTGCGGCCAGCGGCGGAGATGGAGTGACCTATTACTGGCCGTCCGGGCGGATGCGGATCGACGGCGATTTTGCGCTTCAGGGCGGCGGCTTGCCGACTGCTCGAATTGCGCTTTCACAGCCGCGCAGCGGCGGCCCGATGAGCGGGACGGCGAGGATCGCGCCCTATCGGGTCGGCAATACCAGGCTGGCGATGGCGCCGATCCGCTTCGCCGCCGGACAGGATGGCTCGACGCAGCTCCAGTCGGTAGCCTTGCTCGACGGCCCGGTGCCCGGCGGCTTCGTTCGCGGACTTCGGTTGCCGATCGACGCGAGCTTCGGCGGTCCACGCGGCTTTGTCTTCGGCCGGCGCTGCCTCGAGGCGAGCTTCGCCAGCTTCCAAATGGGCAGCCTGCGTCTCCGGCCGGCGCGCCAACCCATATGTCCGATCGGTCCGGCAATCGCCTATCAAGGCCGGAGCGGCTCCCTCCAGTTGGGCGCCAGTCTCAACCGGCCGCGATTCAGCGGAACTATGGGATCGTCGCCGTTCAGCGTGGCGGCAGCCTCGGCCCGACTGCTCACGGAACGCTTTGCCATTGCGAACATGGTGATGCGCATGGGCCGCGCCGATTCACCGGTGGCGATCGATGCCGCTGTGTTTGAAGGAAATTATTCCGGCGCCGGTACGTTCAGCGGCGGCAGCGCCACGCTTGGCCGCGTTCCACTTCTTCTGAGCGAGGCGAGCGGCGACTGGCGGATGCGGGAGGGCGGCGTATCGCTAAGCGGCGGTTTGCTGCTCGCCCATCGGGCCGACCCTCCCAACTTCTATCCGCTTCGCAGCAACGATATGAAGTTTGAAATGGCCAACGGCCGGATTAGCGCAACCGGCTCGCTGGTCCATCCGGCAAGCGGGACCAAGATCAGCGACGTCACCATCGAGCACAATCTCGACAGCGGGAACGGTAACGCGGTGCTGGACGTCCCGGGCATCACCTTCGGGCCTGGACTTCAACCGGAGGAACTTACGCGGCTGACCGAGGGCGTGATCGCCCTCGTCCAAGGAGGGCTCAGCGGGCAGGGGCGCATCGCCTGGACTGGCTCGGGCGAGGTCACCTCAACCGGCGACTTCACGACTCACGATATGGACCTCGCGGCCAGCTTCGGTCCCATCACCGGGATGACCGGCACGATTCATTTCACTGACCTGCTGGGCCTGCAGACAGCGCCGGGCCAGGTGCTGAATTTGGGAAGCGTCAACCCCGGCATCTTGGTCGAAAATGGGGTCATCAATTACCAATTGCTGCCCGACCAACTCGTCAAGATCGAGCGCGGCGAATGGCCGTTCATGGGCGGGCGTCTGATCCTCCAGGAGACCATCCTCAATTTCGGCCGGCCAAGCCCGAAGCGCCTGACATTCGAAGTAGTGGGGTTGGACGCGAGGACGTTCGTTGCCTCGATGGGCTTCAAGGAGCTCGACGCAACCGGCACCTTCGACGGCGTCTTGCCGATGATCTTCGACGACGAGGGCGGACGGATCGTCGGCGGCCGGCTCGACAGCCGCGAGGGCGGCGGGACGCTCGCCTATAACGGCGTGGTCAACAAGGCGAACCTCGGCCTGATGGGTAGCTTCGCTTTCGATGCGCTGCGCGACCTCAAATACCGGTCGATGATTATCCGCCTCGACGGATACCTCGATGGCGAATTCGCCACCCGGATGACCATTCAGGGCGTCGGACTGGGCAATACGAGCACGCAGCAGTTCATCAAGTCGGTCAACCGCATCCCCTTCAATTTCAACGTAACGATCAAGGGGCCGTTCCGCGCCCTGATCGCCACGGCCAAGAGCTTCCGCGACCCCACCCAGGTCATCGAGCCGGCGCTGCCGAGACCGCTCGACGAAGTACCAGGGATCGTCGTCGAAACCCGTCGGCGCGAGGAAAGCCAGCAGCAGTCCCAGACTCCTGTCGAACAGGAAATCACTCCAACCCCCACCAAGCAACCATGAGGATCAAGCCATGACCCGATCCCGACTCTTAAAAGCCGCTTGCGGCGGGACGCTGATGTTGTCGCTTGCCGGCTGCATCTCCGTCTCGCCGCCGGACAAGCCGATTGAGATCAATCTCAACGTCACCATCCGACAGGAAGTGCTGGTGCGACTGCAACGCGATGTCGAGCAGCTGATCAAGGAAAATCCCGAAGCCTTCCCGCAGCAGCCCCAGCAGCCGCAGAAACAGTGATGCCGAGGTTCTTTCTTGGGCTGCTGGCGCTTTCCAGCCTGGCGATCCCGGCGCCCGCGCCGGCGCAGGACCCTGCGGCCATCATCGCCGCCCGCCGCGCGGGTCAGGTTGGCGAGCGGTACGATGGCTATTTGGGCCTCGCCTCGGCAACCGTTCCTGCCGAAGTCCGGCGACAGGTCGCAGCGGTAAACATCCGCCGCCGCGCCCTTTATTCAAATCTGGCCGCCCGAAAGGGCGTAACGCCCGAGGAAGTCGGGGTTACTGCCGCCTGCAGCCTCCTTCGGCGGGTCGCAGTGGGCGAATATTATCTACTCGGCCAGGGCGGATGGCGCCGCCTTGGGCCCGGCCAGTCGGCCCTACCCAGTTACTGCGCCTGAGCTGGCTCGAAACTGCCGCGATAGTCGGACTTCAAGCCCGCAATCAGCGCTGGGGTCACCGTTAGCTCAATCTCATATTCCCCTTCGACCCATGGCCCGGCGACATAGGGCGAGGCGACCAGGATCAGGAGCTCGAACCGGCCATTTCCATTCCTGTCCGTCGGGATGATCGCGATCTCATCGAGTCTAGGACAATCGTCAAACAGGCCCCCGCTGCCGACAGGCTCGCCACGTTTTTCCTCACGCGCCTTGTTAACCGCGTCGCACCATCGCTGGGTTAGCAATCGGTCGCGATTCTCCGCGTCGGTGAACAGGTCGGAGTCCTTGATTTCCTTGAGCGCCTGACGATCCCACAACAGGCTGCCGACACCGTGATTTCCATGAGCGCCGCCTTCGTAAGTGCCCACGTCCACCCTGAGGCTGAGCAGCCGCTCCGATTGACCGGCTGTGTCATATTGCGTCGATGAAATGTAGCCGTTGAAATCAAAGCCTTGCTCTTCGCGGGACGCTTTGTCCTTCTTCGCTCCGCCGATGAGGTCAGATTCTGCCTTCTGCATTTCCTTTCGGAATTTTGCATCAAGCTGCGGCACTGCAGCCGCCTCCGCCGACCAGCCGTAATGAAAGTCGACCAGTTCGTTTTGCACGTCGCGGACGAATGGCTTGGCCTTGCGGCTGCTACCGTCATCCCGCGCCGCGGCTGAAGGCGCCGCCACTACGTTCGTGGCCGATGGTAAAGCCTGATCATTGCAGGCAGCGAGCAATGTGACGGTGAGGATCTCAAGTCTCACAGCTGGCCTCCAATGGTCGTCACGACAGGCGGTGACCTTGCGGGACCACAATCTGGTTCGCTTCTCCCACAGGCGCAACGTCGAATCCCCGCAATGGGTAGAAGGCCCGGTTGACTATCCATGCCCCCCTTCATAAAGGGGCGGCGCCTTGGCGGGCTTGTCGGCCGCCATGTTCCTTACCTTTCGCGGCCGCGTGACAGCGCCCTGGTCGCCAAGCAGGAGGAGTGGAACATGATGGAGGACGAGACCGGGCAGGACGTTGGGTCTCCACAGGATGCACGGCTGGATTCGCTCGATGAGCGATTGAAGCGCGCGCAAATCCGGGAGTCGGAGCGAACCGGCCAGACGCCGATGACCGATGCCAATGAGCAACTCGGCCAGCGCGTCTTGTCCACCCTGCTCGGCGGCCTGTTTGGCGGGACCCTGATCGGCTGGCTGTTGGACCGCTGGCTGGGAACGGGACCCTGGCTCCTGATTGTCATGATGGTGCTCGGTACCGTCGGCGGCTTCTGGAGCATCATCAAATTGTCTAGCCGGCGCCCCTAGGGCGTCCGGCCATTCGGACTGGAAGGACCAAAGCGCGTGTCGGCAGAGTCGGGCAAGATCGATCCGATGCACCAGTTCATGATCCAGCCGTTGTTCGGCACGGATCACTGGCAGATCGCGGGCTATAATATTGCCTTCACCAATTCCGCCCTTTGGGTGGGTCTTACCTTCCTCGCCCTTTGGGGTTTCATGACCATGGGCATGAAACGCCAGCTGGTGCCGGGCCGCTGGCAGGTGGCCGTCGAAGGCTTCACCAATTTCGTCACCGACATGCTGGACACGAACATCGGCCCCAAGGGACGCAAGTTCCTTCCCTATGTCTTCTCGCTGTTCATGTTCATCCTGTTTGCCAATTTCATCGGCATGCTGCCGGTCGCCCTCGTCGGCGGTCATCCCTTTGCCGTCACGAGCCAGTTGACCATCACCGGCGTACTTGCGCTTGTCAGCTTCTCGATGGTCCTCATCGTCGGCTTCGCTAAGCACGGCCTGCACTTTTTCTCGCTGTTCGTTCCCAGCGGTGTCAAAGGCTTCATGGCGATCATCATCTTCCCGATCGAACTGATCAGCTTCCTGATGCGCCCGTTCAGCCTGGGTCTGCGACTGTTCGTCGCGATCACGGCGGGTCACATCCTGATGGAAGTGCTGGCCGGCTTCGTCATCAACGGCCTCAACTCCGACGCGCTGTGGGTCGCGCCGGTGGTCAGCCTTCCCAGCTTCATCCTGATGTTCGGCGTCACGCTGCTCGAGCTGCTGGTCGCCGCGATCCAGGCCTATGTTTTCGCTCTGCTCACATCGCTTTACCTCAGCGATGCGATCAATCTTCACTGATTTAACAACGAATTATCCAAGGGAGTTACGATTATGGACGCGAATGCTGCAAAGCTTCTGGGTGCTGGTCTCGCCGCCATCGGCGTCGGAATGGCTGCGCTCGGCGTGGGTAACGTGTTCGGCTCGTTCCTGGAGAGCGCGCTGCGCAATCCGGCCGCTGCCGACGGCCAGCAGGGCCGCCTGTTCATCGGCTTCGCCGCAGCCGAGCTTCTCGGCCTGCTGGCGTTCGTCGTGGCCATGATCCTGCTGTTCGTCGCCTAATAGCGACGACTTCCACTTTCGAGGTCGGCCATGCCGCAAATTAGCCAAATCGCCGACGTCTATGCGTCGCAGCTGTTCTGGTTGCTGATCTTCTTCGGCGCGATTTTCGTCGTCGTTGGCTTGGGCATGCTGCCCAAGGTCCAGGCAACGATCGACGCCCG
>DASTVY010000147.1:0-9018 GCA_035758865.1 Sphingomicrobium sp.
GACTTCGCGCCGAAGGCGGTGCAGAAAGTTATCGATACGTTCGGGCGGCTCGATATCCTGGTCAACAATGCCGGCGAGCAGCATGCCGACAAGGATGTGCGCGACATCAGCGACGACCAGCTGCGGCGCACTTTCCAAACCAACATCTTTGCGATGTTCTACCTCGTGCAGGCGGCACTGCCCCATCTCACGGAGGGTGCTTCCATCATCAACTGCACCTCGGTGGTCAGCTACAAGGGCAGCGAGGATTTGCTCGACTATTCCGCGACCAAGGGTGCGATCACGGCTTTCACCCGCTCGCTGTCATCCAACCTGGCCAAGAAGGGAATGCGCGTAAATGCAGTGGCGCCGGGCCCGATCTGGACGCCGCTCAATCCATCGGGCGGACAGCCCCCTGAAGACTTGCCCGAATTCGGCAAGGACACGCCCATTGGCCGGCCCGGCCAGCCCAATGAGGTTGCGCCCAGCTTCCTGTTCCTGGCTTGCGAGGATTCCAGCTACATGACGGGGCAGGTGCTTCATCCCAACGGCGGGACGATCGTCGGCGGGTAGGAGGCTATCTGTCCGAAACCGGACAGGGTGAACAAAATTGTCCGGACTTTGGGCGGCGAATTGGCGCCAATCCCCGGGCATCGCGGCAAAAATTCCCAACAATTTAGCGAAATGTCCCAACTTTGCGTGGGACCTAATGTATATAACTATTGATTTTGCTGGATCTTTTCCCATTGGCACGCTCCCTGCAATAGAGTTTGCGAGCCCAGTCGAGGGCTCATGAAAAAGGGAGTTTAGAAATGTCGTTCTCGTTCCTCGATACCCGCCAGCTCGCAGTCAGCCTCGCCGGCGCGTTCATTACCTCGCTGCTGTTCGTTTCGGCCGCCACCTCGCTGCCGATCGCCTGAACCGCAAGCTGAACAAGGAAGAAGACCAAATGAACGGTCGCTTCATCATCAACCGCAACCGCGCCAAGGTCATGGGCGTGTGCGCAGGCCTCGCCGATTGGCTCGACGTCGATGTTCTCATCGTCCGCCTAGGCGTCGTCATCGCCACTCTGATGACCGGCCCGGTTGCAGTCCTCATCTATATCCTGACCGGTTGGCTCGCCAACGAAGACCGCTAGGCTGCGGTCCGGCGAGCCAACACGGCGAACGAGGTCGCTGACCGCGGCCCTTCCGGCCAACACCCTCTCTGTTCTTCAAATGCCTCATATGGCACCATCTCCATCCGACCACGTTACGATCGCAAGGAGTCGGCGATGGAACGTCACGGCGATGAAGTTCACCTCAACGAAACCGAGGCGACTGCCGGCGTAAAGGCGCATGGCGTACGATACGTCCTCGGCTTCTCGCTGCTCCTGGTCGTGATTGCCATGTCGGCGATCTGGATCCTCGGCTCCGTTCTCTACTAGTCCCTGAACCTCTTGATTACTGGACATGCCGGCGTCTTGCCGTGCATGCCGTAACGTCATGGGGGAGGATCGTCTCAACTGGCTTGAGCGCCTGATTCACTGGCTGTTGCTGCAATGGTTTGTGCGCAACGGATGGACCATTTCCGGTACGCTTCCGCCCGATCGCAAATTCGTGATCATGGGCGCATCGCACACCAGCAACTGGGACTTTCTGGTGTTTCTCGGGGCCGTCCATTCGCTCGACCGCAAGGTTCATTTCATCGGCAAGCAAAGCCTGTTTCGCTGGCCGCTGGGCGGCTTCATGCGCGCCTTGGGCGGGATTCCGGTCGATCGCAGCTCACGTCAGGACCTGGTCAGCCAGGTCGTCGACCAGTTCGACGCGCATGATGATTTCATTCTCGTCGTCGCGCCCGAAGGGACGCGTTCGCGAACGACCGATTGGAAGACGGGATTCTACCAGATCGCGGTGAAAGCCAAGGTGCCGATCGTTGCTGCCGGCCCGGACTTTCCATCGAAGCGCGGTGTCTTTGGGCCGGTAATCCGGCCCACCGGCAACTATTCGGAGGACATGAAACCGGCCTTCGCTTTTTTTCGTACCCTTATTCCGCGATATCAGGAGCGTGCCGCTTTCCCATACGGCTTCTAGCCATTGAGGGCAGAGGCGTTTAGCCTTTCGCCCAATGCCAATGAGGAGTCGTCCGATGCGCTCGCTTCGTCCAGCCCTGTTCCTCGCTCTTGCCTTTGTTGCCCAGCCGATCGGCGCCGCACTTCCGGTGGGGGCCGTAGCGCCCGACTTTAAGACCACTGGGGCGCTGGCCGGCAAACCCTTCAAGCTCCATCTGAAGGACCAGCTCCGCCATGGGCCCCTGGTCCTTTATTTCTATCCCAAGGCATTCACCCAGGGCTGCACGCTCGAAGCCAAGGCCTTTGCCGACGCAATGCCCGAATTCCGCAAGGCGGGAGCAAGGGTGGTCGGCATGAGCGCCGATGATCTGGAAACGCTGAAGCGCTTTTCGACCGAGGCGTGCCGAAGCGCTTTCCCGGTTGCAACGGCCTCTGCAGCGACGATCAAGGCCTATGATGTCGTGCTGAAGCAAAAGCCTGAGCTCACCGACCGCACCAGCTATGTCATCGACCGGAAGGGGAGGATCGTGATGGTCCATTCCGAGCTGGACTGGAAAGACCATGTTTCCAAGACGCTCGCCGCGGTCAGGGCTTTGAAAAACTGATTTCAACGCCGCAGCGATTCGCGGCCGCTCGCTGCGGCTGCCGTCGCCCGCATTCGACTCATCGATAACGCCATTAACCGGAGCGGCGAATTCCTCGCCGTTGCGGAACATTCCCTATTTCGAGTCGTTCACGCAACGAATCGCGGAAATGCGCGATATTCGTTCGTGGAAGTTGCGTTACGTTAACCATTTAAGCTCCTCATTTTCGGAGTGTTTTTGGGTTAATTTGGCACAGTCGCCGTTAACCTCTTCCGTTAACGGGCAAATGGAGTCACCCTCATGGCAGTTATTTTCGGGGAGGGGTGCCTCGTGAGCATCAGATGGATGGGAGCGGCGATCGCCGGCGCCTTGATGGCGACTGCGGCGCCCGCATGGGCAGATAGCATCGAATCCGCTGCTACGCCTTCGATGGGCGACAAATATAGCCCGCTGGTCATCGACAAGAGAGGCATGCCTCTGCGCAAGTCGAGCCGTCCGTTGACTTTCGACGGCCCAAACAGCCCCGACGTGTTCGGAACCGTGGCGTTGAAGGCCGGCGTAACCTTTTACGACGCTCGGTTCCGCCGCGTAGCGACAACCGACAACAAGGATCCGCTCGTCATGAGCCTCGCGATGGCGGCGGCGGGCCTCGATCCTGTGGCAAAGCTTCAAATGGTCCAGCATGAGGTCAATCAGCGGGTTCGCTGGATGCATGATCTCGACAATATGGGCGTGGCCGATTTCTGGGCCAATGCCGGCGAGACCCTGCGCCGCGGCACGGGGGACAGCGAAGATATCGCGATCGCCAAGATGCAGGTCCTGAAGGCCGCCGGATTCAGTCCCAAGGATCTCTACATCAGCATTGGCATGCACAATGTTCGCGGCGCGCATGTCGTGCTCCTCGCCCGTGCCGCTGGCAGCTTCTACGTGCTCGACGACACGCTCCAGAATGTCGCGACGCCCTCGCAGCATGGCCGGTTCACGCCAGTGATGACATTGGGCCAGGGGACGAGCTGGATACACGGCCGGCGGGTCGCTGGCGGCCGCATCGCCAGCGCGACCAACGCTTCGATCAGGGCCAAGCCGGAATAGTCGGACGCTGCGTAATCGACGCCGTCATGTCGGCAGATCCGTTTCGCCTTGATCGCTTCCTCGCGGCGCAGGCGGACGGCGTTTACGAGCAGGCGCTCGAAGAGCTGAACGCCGGGCGGAAGGCCAGCCACTGGATGTGGTTCATCTTCCCGCAGCACCGCGACCTCGGTCGCAGCGACACCTCCAAATTCTATGGGCTAAGCGGCACCGAGGAGGCCGCCGCCTATGCAGCCCATCCCTTGCTCGGCGAACGGCTCCGCCAGTGCTGCCGAGCCATTCTCCCGCACCTAAGATCTGAACGGGCCGAAACCATCCTCGGACCGGTCGATGCCATGAAGCTGCGCTCCTCGATGGAGATCTTCAGCAGCGCCGTCCCGGACGAGAAGCTGTTCGGTTCCGTGGCGATGGCGATCCGCTAGCGATCCCGGCGCCGGTGGGCGCGCCGACCGCGCGGCGCCGACCGCAAAAATGGTGAGGCTGAGCATTTCCTCACCCTGCCTTTGGCTTGCTGTACCAAAGCGCGTTTACGATTAGCCAGCGCTCGCCGAACCGGCCCATGTGGAAATAATCGACGAACCAAGGAGTTTCGACGCGGACGGCGGCCGCATTGCCGACGACGTCAAGGACTCGGCAACTACGATTCCACTGGTCTTCGGGTGTCTTGAGCACACCCTGGCGAGTCAGCTCGACCAACTCTTCCTTGGTCATCCGGCGTAGGGCGAAACGCTCGTCCGCGGTTTCTCCGACCGCCGAGCGCTTGGCCAAGTCGGGGTGAAGCGATCGAGCGACCCGCGCCGCATCGCCTTGCAACTGCCCGTCGACATAGTCGTGGCAGCTTGCTTCGATTGCGGCAGTATCCGCAGGGTTTGCCGGCTGCAAAGCCTGGGCGGCCGCGCTGGCCGCGGCAGCCAATAAGATCGAACTGAACATGATATACTCCGATGGACGTCTGCACGCCGCTCAATGATCGAAGCTGGTGGGCGAAGGCTCGCCGAGATCGACCGGGGCGCAGTGCGGGTCGACCGGTCGACGAACGGCTGCTCAAATGGACAGCCCGGCCACGAAATGGCAGGCTGATGTCATGCCTCGCGAATATCGGAGCTTCGGCGAATTCTGGCCTTTCTACCTCCGGGAACATTCGAAGCCCGGTACGCGGACGCTTCACTATATCGGTACCAGCCTGGTCGTCACCATCGCCATCGTTGCCGCAACTACCGGGCGATGGCCTTGGCTGCTGGCGATTCCGCTCGTCGGATATGGCTTCGCCTGGATTGCGCATTTTCGGGTAGAAAAGAACCGCCCGGCCACGTTCACCTATCCCCTCTGGTCACTGGCCGCCGATTTCAGGATGTGGTGGCTTTGGCTGACGGGCAGGCTTCAGCACGAGCTCGACAAGGCTCTTCGCCAATAGGCTGTTTGAATCGACTCTGCGCCGCATGAAGAGCAATATGTCGCCGCCGGATCCCACCCTCTGAAGTGCAGGAGGAACCATGGCTGGCGAACTGGCGATCGTACTTAGCGGCGGCGGAGCGAAGGGCGCGTTTCAGGTTGGCGTGCTCGACGAACTGATCACCAATCGAGGGGTCACGATCGACATTGCCGTTGGCACTTCCACCGGCTCGATCCAGGCCCTGGCCGTCGCACAGGACGACATCCCTCAATTGGTGCAATTCTGGTCGTCGCTTCGAAAAAACAGCGACATCTATGTGAAGCGTCCTCTTGGCGTCGCAAGCGCGCTGCTTGGCTCCAAATCCATCTATGATGCGCGCGGCCTGAAGAAGATGCTCAAGGATGCAGCCGACGACAACAAGCTGCGTTCCACCGGAAAGAAGCTCCGGCTGGGAGTGGTCAATCTCGGCACTGGCGTGTTCCGAACGATCGACGAAAGCGTGGCTGGCATCCACAACTGGGTCTACGCCAGTTGCGCCATGCCGGTCTTCTTCGAGCCGTTGAAGACCAGGGCGGCCGATGGAACGGAAGAGCAATGGGTCGACGGCGGAGTCCGCGACGTGACCCCGCTCGGTTCGGCGATGGAGCTGAACCCGCGCGGGATCATCGTCGTGCGCGCGTCGCCCAAGCCGGAACCGGATCGCGTTCGGACCTATGGCGATCTTATCCAGATCGGGCTTCGGGCGGTCGGTATCCTTCAATCGGAAGTGTCAATGAACGACCTCGCCAACGCGACCCTGATCAACGATATGATCGCCGCCCGTGGCGCCCAGTTCCGGGCGCTCGAAGCGCTTGGAATTTCCGGGCAGCAGGCTGGGTCGGTTCTTCGGCCGTTGGATGTGCAACTTGCCCGCTACCGCTTCGTCCCGAACGTCGTGATCGAGCCGGAAAAGGAGCTTCTCGACACGCTCGAATTCGATGCGGCCAAGATTTCGCAAGCGATGGACGCGGGTCGTACCGCCGTTACCCGATTATGGGATTCGATCGAACCCTTGCTGAGCTAGTTCGCCGTCGACGACGCACACATTGTAGCTGTCGATCATCGCCATGACCGGATCGTCATGGTTCTCGAGCCATTCCTCGCTGCCGTAAAATCCAGAGAGCTGTGCATCGCGCTCTTCGATCGAGCCAAACCGCCGGATGAGGCAGAAACCATCGGGATCGATCAGTGATTGGCCGAAATGCACGACCTTGATCTGGTGCCGCTCAAGCATCGGCTCGACTTGTTCTGAAAAGTGAGCGGCAAAAGCTTCGGCCACACCCGGCTTCAGCTTGTAAACGCGGATGTCCAGGATCGAATTACTCATTGAGGCTGCTCCGCTCCCGTTTCGGCAAACCGGGATGAAGCGTTTCCCACCCGATCTTCTCCTTCACCCAGATCTCAACATCCGGTGGAAATCGGTCCGGCTCGTCAAGCGTTCCGGTAGTAACGTCGACATGGTCAGGTCGCTCGGACCGTTGATAACCAACCAGGCTCCCGCACTTGGTGCAGTGAAGCCAGCGGATGCCCGGAGAGCTTTCATAGGTCGAAGGACCGCCGGTCACCCATTCGAAGCGACCCTTGTCGAATACCGCCCAGGCGACATTGGTGCCTCCGCTTGCCTTTCGGCAATCGACGCAGTGGCATAATGTAGTCGCAACCGGTTCTCCACTCACCCGGTAACGGATTGCACCACAAAGACAGCCGCCTTCGGCTTGACCGGTCACGCTTCGGCTGGCCGTACGGGCGTCAAGGCAAGGTCGCCTACCACCGTCGTCCATTCGCGCACATACCAGCGCGCAACCATGCCGCTGGTGACATAGGGATCCGCGCGGGCGAAATTCTCAGCAACCGACTGATCCTCGCCGGCAAACATCAAGACCGCACCGTCGACGGGATCGGCGAGGGGTCCGGCGATGATCATCTCGCCGCGTTCCTTGGCGGCCCAGGCCAGTCCCAGATGTTGGCTGCGAAACTGCGGCCGGCGTTCGACATAGTCCGGTCCGGCTTCGTAGAAGAGGAGGAAATGTTTCACCATGTGCCGTCCCATAGCCGTGCACTTTATGGTGACCATATGCCTGAAACGGCGGTCAAGTTAACCTTTTCTAAGACTCCGCGGCGCAGAACCTTCGGCAATAAGAAGCGGAGGCATAAGATGGGGGCGCCTGATTCAGGCATGCAAGCGGCCGAGCAGCCAACGGCGGAGTCGCTGCTCACCGCGTTACGGACGATCAAACCGTCAGAGCGCGAGAAGCACGCGATCGTCCTCGATTATTGGCTGTCCATCCGCGGGGATAAGGAATTTCCGCCCCTGCATGATCTTGATCCGCTTGAGATTTCGGACGCTGGTCCAAGCTCGATCCTCCTCGAACTCATCGGCGGCGGCCAGGACGCCGAAATTCGTCACCTCGGCGAGGCCCTGAAAACGGACGGCGATGTTCAGCGAATTATCGACGCACCCAATCCGTCCCTGCTGTCCAGTATCGCCCGCAAGCTTCCGATCGTCTCGATCTCTCGCGAATTCCTTGCCTTCGAGGATAGTTTCAGCACGTCGGCCGGGATGGTCCGCTGCTGGGTGACCCTGCTGCCGCTCAGCAGTTGCGGGTCTTGGGTCGATTATGTCTATGCCTTTGTCAGCCTGGAATCCACCGGCGGAAAGGCCAACTCGCAAGAGGCGCCCGAAACCGCGGAGCTGGCACAGGCGGACGAGCCCGTTGAAGAGCAGCCGCTGGTTGCCGACCTCTCTAACGATGAACCGCAAGAGGTCGACGAAGAAGCTGTCGAGCAGGAGACAGTACAGGCCGAGGCTCCAGCGGCCGAGCCGGAACCGGCGGATGACTCAGTCCCCTTCGCGGCCGAAGAGCTTGCTGCTTCCACTGAAGATGAGGTCGAGCCGCTTGAACTGGCAGAGACGGCAGAACCCACTGCTTCCGCTGAATCGGAAGTGGAGGACATTGAGGAAGGTCCGGCTGCCAAAAGCGGTCCGGGCTTCTCGAAAATACTCGACGGCATCGCCAACCTCACCGGATTTTATGGTCAGGGTGTCAACATGGACTCCGCCGTCCCGACGCTGGAACTGACCGAACCCGAGCCCTCAACCGCCGAAACGCCGATCGCAGCGGTGGAGGAATCGGCTGTCGAAGCACAGTCCCTCGAGCCGGTGCCGAGTGAGCCTGAGCAGGCCGAAGAGGAATCTCCGCTCGAACTAGGGGATCCGGTGTCGGCCGATGAGCCCCAATCCGTCGAGCCTGATGCGGCCGAACAACCGGATGACGAGCGGCCAGATGAAATTGCGTCCGAAAGCGTGCTGGAGCTTGAATCGAAAACCACGTCAGCATTGGAGGGTCCGTTGCAGAATCAACTCGCCCAAGTCCGCGCCAAAGCAGAAGAGGCCCGGCAGGCCCAACTTCGAGTCACCCAGGCGCTCCACGAAAGTCTGAGCGCGGCCTATGATTTCGCGCTCGATGCCGAAGGCAGCCCGGAAGAATATCTGCGGCTGGTCGAGGCGCAGGGCGTCAAGATCCAGCTCCGGGCGCCGATGGCACCAGTTGCCCGAATGGCATTCGATGATGTCTGCGATGCCGCCACAATCAGGCAGTTTGAGGCTGTCCTTGCCTGGGCGCTCAAGGTCGAGCTGCCGCGCGGCGCGTTGCTTGAACGGATCGAGCAGGCCGGCGGAGTCTCGGAGCTGTTGAGCGAATTTTCGAAAGCGGCCTAAATGCTACGACCGCTTAGGCGCCTTTAGCCGCAGGCCCTCGATCACTGCATTCTCGGCGCACTGGCGCGAAATGTCGGCGAGAATGGCGATGTCGGCATCGCCCGCCTGCCGTGCGAGCCAATGGGTGCGGCTTGCGATCCCGCGCAATTCCCTGATTGCCTTCTCC
>DASTVY010000055.1:0-6822 GCA_035758865.1 Sphingomicrobium sp.
TTCGGTACTGATCCAAGGCGTCCGATATCTGCAGGCGGTCGACCATTCACGCCGCGAGCCGATTTCCGCCTGGCTAGGGTGACGAAGAAAAAGCAAATCAAGCAGCTCGCCTGGCGTGAGTATTTGCCCCTGGCCGCAACCGCCGCGATGTGGGCCTTGATCGTGGTCGCAATCGGGCATGCCGACGCGGCGCGGCTTCTGGCTTCGGTGACGTTCGTCCGTGGCGTACAATTGATGATGCGGCTGGCGACGCCGACCGTGCTCAAGAGCAGGATCAAGGCGCCGCGAACTATTCGCCGGCATGCAAAGCGCTTGTCCTTCCTTATCCAGGAATCGGCATTGATTGCGGGGCTGGTCATTGTGGCCCTGCTGGCCGAGGGGATGAAGGCGATCGATCAGCATCAGATCGCGGCCTTCCTGCCCTTCCTGGCGCTGGGAATGCCGGCGCGGCACCTGCGCCTCGCCGACGTCAAAACTGCCTCACCCTATTTTCGTCTTGCGCTGACGAGCAGTGGGCTGTTGACGGCGGCGATCGCTTGGGCTGCGGGCTGGCCGGCGACATTGTTCGCGCTCGCCTTCGGAGCAAGAGAGTGGATCGCCTATCTTGTGCTTCGTTGGTGGCCGCGCGAGCCGCGGATTCCAAAGCGGCTGACCGACGAGCCGCTCCATTTCGCAGAGGTGGCGCGCTATTCGGTCATATTTGGTCGCCGGCTGCTGACGTACCGGTTGACCAAGTCGCTTCTTACCGTGTTCGGGCCCTTCGGAAATGCTGCCGCGCGAACCGGTCGAGGACTCAACTGGCACAGCCGACTGGAACCTTATGTGCCTCACCACCTGGGGGGATTCGTCGCGTTCACCATCGTTTCGCTCGGCACAGCGATATTTCTTGCCGTCCGCAGCGGTGAGCCGGCTGCGATGGTCGTAGCGGCCGGGCTGTTCCAGGTAAGCGGTGCGGCGATGAACGTCGTCTTATTGTGGCGCTGGCTTCCCGATCGCGATGTGGAAATGCCGATCGTCTATGACGACGATGATGAGTGATCGTAGCGGGCGCTAGGCCGCTCCCAGCAATCTGCCAAAGACCGCTGCATGCTCGTCGCATGCGGCTTCGATGCCATAGGGGAAAGTGAACGCAGGAGGGACGACGGGCAGCTGCCCATCCAACGCCGCCCGCAACCCACGGGAAAGTCCTCGTTCATCGCCGCAGGCTACCGGCTTGCGCGCGCCCGCACTGCGCAGCAACTCCACCACTCCACGGGAGTTGGCAGTCGACAGGACAGGACAGCCGCACGCCATTGCTTCGAGCAGCGTCGCCGGCAATCCCTCCCAGCGGGATGAGAGGACCATGACGGTGGCCGCAAGATATTCAGCCGTGGGATCCTGGACGAACCCGGGGAGCTCCAGCCTGTCCCCGATGCCCAGCTTCTCGGCCAACGTGCGGAGAGCTTCCTCCTCGGGCCCGGTGCCGCAAATCCGCAGCCGCCAAGCTCGGTCACGGTGGCGCGCGGCAGCATGGAGCAACAATGCATGGTTCTTCTGCTCGGTAAGCCGGCCTATCGAGAGGATCACCGGCGGAAAGGAAGGGTTCCTTTGATCCGACAGGCCGATCATTCGATCTGAGATATAAGGATTGTGAATGACGCGCGTATGGGAAACCAGCCTTCGGTCGACAGCCGCAATTTGCTTCAGGTCCCCTTCTGATAAGATCAGGATGAGGTCTGCACGACGGAGGGCCTCGCGATATGCGCGCTTGCGTCGGCGTCTATCCGACCAGGTCGCCGATCGTTTTATCAGGGGGTTGGTGACTTTCGGCACGAAGATTCCCTGATAATCGGCCGCCGCGATCGCCCGCGCCGCCGGACGAATCGTATGGTTTCCCGGTGCATGGAACAGCTTGGGGGAATGAGCAGCAAGGTAGGCGGCGATCGCCGGAAGCGCGGCTTTCATGCGGTCGCTGCGCGCGATGCCCAGCTCGCTGCCAAGTGACCGAACCAATACGTCGTCGCTAAGCAATCCACGGACGGGCCCGGAGTCTTCAAGGGCAATGACCTCGACCCTGAAACCACGGGAATGCAGGCCGTTCGCGACATGGCAGGCAACCCGTTCGACACCTCCGGAGCCAAAATGATCGAGGAGTAGTGCAACGTCAGGCGATACGTTAGAGCGGGTAATGCGTTGGCCGGCCATGAGAGCACTCATTCTAGGGCACTTCTCCACAATCGGGGACGTGGAAAGTTTGGCCTATGTCACCGAACAATTGCAGGAGGAAGGCATTGCTTATGATGCGATGCCGTTCAACGAGAAGCTCACGCCCTACATCGACCGCGGCATCAGTCGCGGCGACATGGAGCCCTCCAGCTACACTCACCTGATCGTCGTGTGCGGCCCGATCTGGCCCGAACTGCTGGTTCGGCGTGGGATCGATTTGCAACGATTCCAACATTGCACCCGCATAGGCGTCAATCTGACGATGATCGAGCCAACGGATGATTGGAATCCCTTCCATCTCCTGATCGAACGCGATTCAGACCGCGCGGTCCGCCCGGACATCAGCTTCTTGCAAAGACCTACTACACGTCCGGTTGTTGGGCTTTGCATCATCGAACGCCAGCGGGAATATGGCGACCTTCAGCGTCACGCCGCGGCCGTGAGCATGTTACGGGAACTTGTTCAGGTCCGCGACCTCTCGGCCGTGAGCATCGACACACGCTGGCCGGCCCACAGAAACTCAGGAGGCCTAGCTTCGGCTGCGCAGGTCTCCTCGGTGATCGGCCGAATGGACGTCCTGCTCACCAACCGGCTACACGGCCTGGTCTATGGGTTGAAGACTGGCGTCCCGGTCCTTGCCATCGATCCGGTCGATGGCGGAGGCAAAGTGAGCCAGCAAGCCGGGATCCTGCATTGGCCAGCCATCGCAAGGCCCGGCGCCGTGTCGCAGGATGAACTCAGCCGCATGCTCGATTGGTGCTTGTCCGCCGACGGAAAGTCGGCTGCTCGCCGGATTGCCGAGGAGGCCCGCGAGAAATTGCGTCCTGTCGGCGAGCAGTTTCGTGCGGCGCTCCATGCTGAATTCGGCTTTCAGCCGGTGCCGCCGACCCGGGCCACGGCCCGCCCGAAGCGATTGGAACGGTTCATCAGGTCGCTTCGCTGGCGCTAGGAATGGAGCACGAAGCCCAATGCCAGCAGCGCTTCCCCTTCGTTCACACGGCATAGCTGCTGCACATGCTCGAGGGCGAGGAACTACGCTTCGTCGATCAAGATGCAGTGCAAGTTTCGCTTTTTCAGCTCCCCGCGTTCATCGCGGCATAGTAGAAATAAAGCTTTGCCATAGCTTTCCTAAGGGCAGCTGCCGTCTTTCGCCGCAATTTTGAAATTGCTGATCCGGACCGCGGTCGCATTTTGCGGCCAATGCTCGAACGATAGGCGAGCATTTGCAGGCAAGGTACAGGATCGGACCGGAACTGACTTGTCGGCGCCGAGCAGCTCAGCGCTGTAGGTGTAGGCACGAGGGTTATTGCTGGTGATCGACATGCTCGTGCCCATCATCGAACGAAGCGTCACCAATACCTGGCCGGGAGGCGGCTTTACCGACGGTTCGACCTTGCGCGCGCGAACAGGTTGCCCTCGGCTGATGGCGAACATCCAGCTCTCGCCGGCTTTGACGGTCAGGCCGGGCGACTTCGCGGCCGCGGGGAAAGCGAGCAGCGGAAGCAATGCAAGGGCGGCAATCCGGTTCATGATTCCAGATAAGCTAGCCGAGGCTGGCGGTCAGTTCCACTCGTCCTTGAGGATCGAGAAGAGAACTGAATTTCGGACATGGCCGTTCCAGGTGATGCGGTCCGCGCGGAGCACGCCTTCACGCACCGCGCCAAGCTTGGCCATCGCCGCCTGGCTACGCATGTTGCGATCGTCGACGCGGAATTCGATCCGCCGAAACCCATAATCGAAGGCCCGGCGCAACATCATGTCCTTGGCCCGCCTATTGAAGCCCGTCCCCCGGAACTTCGGCCGATAATAGGTTCCGCCGATTTCTAAAACGCCGCGGCCCCCGTCGATACCGAGGTAGCTGGACATGCCGGCCAGCTCGTCGCCGTCGAACAGGACGAACGTGCGGTTGCGTTTGACCTTCGAGAGAAGGTCAATGCTTTCGTCAAAATGATCCGGTCCGAAGCTGATCGGGTAGATCTGCCAGATTTCATTGTCTTCGGCGCATGCCGCCTTCAATGGCCCTCGCCATTGTTCCTCGAACAGCTCGGCGCGGCAGCCGTCGCCGGTCATTGGTGCATCGAGACCTTCGATCATTCCTCGTCGAGATCCTGCGCCACCTTGGGCGAGCGGAGCAGCTGGTCGATATGGCTGCCCTCGTCGAAGCTTTCGTCGGCGAGGAATTTCAGCCTAGCAGCATATTTCATCCGCACCCGGCCGGCGACTTCCCGCTGGAGATAGGCCGTGTGGGTACGGAGCGCTTTCAGCACCGCTTCCTCATCCTGACCGAGCAGCGGTTTTACGAATACCGTGGCGTGGCGAAGGTCGGGAGACATCCGGACCTCAGTGATCGACACCAGATGGCTCGCAAGCGTGTCGTCATGGACGTCGCCACGCTGCAGGATTTCGCTCAACACATGGCGCACCTGCTCGCCGACGCGAAGCAGGCGGACCGAGCGGCCTTCGGCAGTTTCCTTGGTGCGCATCAGCCCTGCGCTCCCGATGGGGTGACCAGCCGCGACGTGAACGTACCGCGGGCGACGAGATCGCCGCTCTCATCGAACAGCTCGGCTTCGGTGAAGGCGATGGTCTTGCCCAAGCTGACCAGCCGGCCCTTGCCGATGAATGAGCCGAAGCGCGCCGCCTTGATGAAGCTGACGTTGAAGTCGACGGTCACCGGGAACACAGCCCCGTCGACATGCGCGAACAGCGCCGGCCCGTGGGTGTCGTCGAGCATCGCGGCGACAATCCCGCCCTGGACAAAGCCCTGCGGATTGCCGAAGCGCTCGTCGGCGGAAAAGCCAATCTCGATCGTGCCCGCGGCCGGATCGATCTTGCGCAGCGTCCAGCCGAGCAGCTTCGAGGCAGCCGGAACATCGAACCGGTCGAACACCGAAGGAGGCGGCGCGACGTCCATCGATTAGAGGGTACGAGCCCTCTCTTCCACTTCGAACACTTCGAGATGGTCGCCCGGCTTGATGTCGTTGGTTTCGGCCAGCAGGACGCCGCACTCCATGCCCGCGTTGACCTCTTTCACATCGTCCTTGAAGCGGCGGAGCGAGGAGATGGTCGTCTTCGAAACGATGACATCCTCCCGAGTGAGGCGGGCGTGCAGCCCCTTGCGGATGACCCCTTCGAGCACCAGCAGGCCGGCGGCCTTGTCCTTCTTGCCCGCCGGGAAGACTTCCTTGACCTCGGCGCGGCCGACGACATTCTCGATGATCTCCGGACCGAGCTCGCCCGCCATCGCGCCCTTCACCCAGTCGGTGAGGTGATAGATGACGTCGTAGTAGCGAAGCTCGACCTTGTTGCGCTCGGCCGTCTCGCGCGCCTTGGCATTGGGGCGGACGTTGAAGCCGATGATCGGCGCGCCGGTCGAGGCAGCAAGGGTCACGTCGCTTTCGGTGATCGCGCCGACACCGGAGTGCAGCACGCGCACCTTGATCTCGTCGGTCGAGATTTTGTTGACCGCGCTGACGATCGCTTCGACCGAGCCCTGCACATCGGCCTTGATGACCATCGGGAATTCGATCGTGGTCGAGGCGCGGTTGGCGAACATATTCTCAAGGGTAACCGGCGCGGAGGTGGTGCGCTTCTTGTCGAGCACCGACTGTCGATACGTGGCGACCTCGCGGGCTCGGGACTCATTCTCGACGACAGTCAGCTGGTCGCCGGCCGAGGGCACTGCGCCGAGACCGAGCACCTCTACCGGGAAGGAGGGTGGAGCCTCCTTCACCTGGCGGCCATGATCGTCGATCATTGCACGGACCTTGCCCGAGGCCGCGCCGACCACGATGACGTCGCCGACCTTAAGCGTTCCGCGCTGGACAAGCACGGTCGCAAGCGGGCCGCGGCCCTTGTCGAGCTTTGCTTCAACCACGGCGCCTTCGGCCGGACGATCGGGGTTGGCCTTCAATTCCAGGATCTCGGCCTGGAGCGCGATCGCTTCCAGCAGTCCGTCGAGGTTGGTCTTCTTGAGGGCGGAGACTTCGACGTCCTGAACTTCGCCACCCATCTGCTCGACGATAATTTCGTGCTGGAGTAGTTCCTCGCGGACCTTCTGCGGAGTGGCGTCAGGCTTGTCGATCTTGTTGATCGCGACGATCATCGGCACGCCAGCAGCCTTGGTGTGGTTGATCGCTTCGATCGTCTGGGGCTTCAGGCCGTCGTCGGCCGCAACCACCAGCACCACGATGTCGGTGACGTTGGCGCCGCGGGCGCGCATTTCCGTGAAAGCTTCGTGACCCGGCGTGTCGAGGAAGGTAATCTTCGACTTGTCCTTCAGCGCGACCTGATAGGCGCCGATGTGCTGGGTGATGCCGCCCGCCTCGCCGGAAACGACATTGCCGCCGCGGATTGCGTCGAGAAGCGACGTCTTGCCGTGATCGACATGGCCCATGATCGTCACCACCGGCGGGCGTGCCTGCAGCGTTTCGTCGGCATCGACGTCGATCGTTGTGTCGATGTCGATGTCGGCTTCGCTGACGCGCTTGATGTTGTGGCCGAACTCGGTGACCAGCAGCTCTGCCGTATCTTGGTCGATGGTCTGGGTCAGCGTGACCACCATGCCCATCTTGAACAGCGACTTGACCAGGTCGGCGCCGCGCTCGGCCATGCGGT
>DASTVY010000244.1:0-2777 GCA_035758865.1 Sphingomicrobium sp.
ACGTCGACGGCGGCGACGTTGGAAACGTTCCCGATCTGGATCGTGCCCTGATTGTTGAGCTTGTGGTTGCTGTCGATGACGACTCCTCCACCGGCCGTGCCGTTCACGACGCCGTTGGAGTTGATCAGGATATCGTCCGGCGTGCCTGCCTTTACGTTCGAAGTGCGGATCGGTCCGGTTACCGTGTTGGAAATGGTCGTTTCAGCAGCAAGAGGCGCGGCCAGCGCAACAAGGCACGTCGACGTAAGCAAGAAATAACGCATTATTGTCCCCGGATGATTCCCAACGCGAACTGCAGCTGCCGAAGGGCTGCTGGCTTCAGTTGGTCAGACGGAGACGTGGCAAACTTGCCTTGGAATTTTTTAGAAGGGCTGCTCGAACCCGATGCGAATCGTCCTTGGACGTAACGGCGTGATCTGATCTGCACCGGTCGCAATCGGTGCTCCGAAGGCGAAGCGGTTGCCGAGTTCGTCGGTCAGGTTGGTGATCGACAGCGAAATCGCCCGCCGGGGATGGGCAAACCGGAGGATCAGGCCAGAATCGAGATATTCCCCCTGCTCGTCGCCAAGGTGCGGGCCAATGCCGAGGCGGGAGCGCCCGACATAGCGAGCATAGGCATTGGCCTCCAGCCGCCAGTCGCCACCCAAATTTTTGGTCCAGTCGATCGCGCCACGTGCAATTACCCGCGCGATGTTTGGGATTTCCATCGAACCCTTCGAGTCCGGTCCGATGAGCGTCATGAAGGCGTCCGTCGGATGGGTGATCTCACCGTCATTCCAGGCGAGACCGGCCTCCAGCCGAATTTCGGGAGTGACTTTGACTCCGCCATTGACGGTAATCGTCCAAACCCGTCCGTCGCCGATATTGTCGGTGACCGGGAGTCCGGATGGATCCAGGAAATCCGCCTGGATATCTTTCCATCGGCTCAGCGTGGCGCTTCCTAGGAGGTCGACCCGATCGCGGCCCGGCCGACCGTAGCGGAAACCGGCCTCCATGGTGCCCAGCCGGTCGTTGCGATACAGCCGCACCGTGTCACTGGCGATCGACAGGCCGCCTGGGCGAAAACCCTGCTGATAGCGCGCGTAAATGGTTAGGCCTTCCAGCGGCCTTGCCAAGAGCGCGGCAGAAGGAAGGAATCGATGTTCTTTCCGGTCGGCGTCAGCATCGGCAAGCTCGGCACCGGCGATCAGGCTTAGATGCTCACCGGATCCGGAAAGCGACGAAACGGTATAGCGAGCGCCGACACTGGCTTCGAGTTCGGGCATTAGTTCGAAGCCGGCTTCACCGTAGAAGGTGGTCTCGCGAACATTATTCTCGACTCCGGCAAGATCGGAGTTCGTTTCCCCTTCGGTGATGTCCCGGGCAACTTCATAACGATGATCAATCAGGCTGAAGCCGACCAACCAGCTATATCCGTCGGCCATCGGCCGCCAAAGGCGGGTTTCGTTGCTGATTGCGCGAGCGTCGCTGTGCTGGGCAAGCTGGCGGATATCCGTACCGATTGAGGCGTCGAACTTCTCGTCGATATCCTGCCAGCTGGCACCAGTGGTCGAGCGGAACCGGATTGGGCCGGAATCCTTCCGGACGACCAGGTTCGCCAGCGTGAAATCGGACGAAAAAGGCTGATCGACCAAGCTGTCGCGCGACAGCCCCGACCCTTCTTTATCGGCATATTGACTGTCGTCGCCGTCGATCCGCTGCGCCACGCCGGAAACATCGACAAACCAACCGGGTACCAGTTCCGCGCTGAAAGTCGCGCGCCCGCCGGTTATCGCGACGTCGTTGATATCCTTTTCGCCCGTCGCGACATTGTCGATATACCCGCCTTCGCGTGCATGATAGCCGACCAGCCTGAAGGCCGAACCGTCACCAATCGGTGCGTTGAACACGCCGGATGCGTCATAGCCCAGATCGCCGTGCCATGTTGCAGTCCCGCCGATGGATGCGAGGCCGGATAGCCGGCCGGTCTGAGGCATGTTCGGCTTGAACAGCACGATCCCGCCCAATGCCCCCGATCCATAGAGGGTGCCCTGAGGCCCTTCGAGGATTTCTACGGAGTCCATATCGACCAGCTTGAGATCGGGATCAGGGCCGCTGTAGCCTGTCCTCATATCGCCGAAATATTGTCCGACCGGCGATTGGGTCGGGCCGCTGAAGCTTGAATCAGCAATGCCGCGAATGAACAGCTTGTTTCGCCCCGCTCCGAGGTGGGTTGAAGAAAAGCCCACCGACCGGACTTCGATCGCTTCCGTGCCCGGAACGCCGAGCGGTGCAAATTCGTCGCCATCGATCCGCGACCATTGGCCGGGGAAGCGTTGCGACAGCGTGTCTCGCTTGCTCGCAGTAACGACAATGTCCTGAGGCTCCGGCTGTGGTTCCGGTTCGTCGCGCGACGCCGCCGTTATGACCGGAGCCTTGACGCTCCTTGCAGGTGCGGAGATGGGCGGCTTCCTGGCTTCTGCGGTGAGCACGTAGGAATTGGCCCCGACCTTCTTCAGCTTCAGTCCGCTGGCCTTCGCCAATCGGGCGAGAGCGTCGGCGCCGTCCATGCGGCCGCGGATCGCTGGAGCAGGGCGATTGAGCAGCGTGCGGTCGGGAACCGAGATGCTGATGCCAGCCTGCCTGCCAATGGCGAACGCAACCTGTCCGACCGTTCCGGCTGGAACATCGATCGGTCTCGAAGCAGCGTGGCCAGGGGTGGCAAGGATCAGGAGCGCGGCAAGTGACGCGCCAGCATACAGCCTCTTAATCGCTAGACCTTTCCTCCCAACTTCCAG
>DASTVY010000302.1:0-3728 GCA_035758865.1 Sphingomicrobium sp.
CCCTCACCATGGTCCAGTCAGGCGCCCGTTCGATGCCCAAGGCGGTTCGCGCGGCGACCGCCAGGAGCATTGCCGGACGAGCCGCAGAGCCGCGGCTGATCGCCATTTTTGCCGCCGACAAGCTCGAAGTGGCTGCACCCCTGCTGGCCGCCGCTCCACTCGATGAGGCTGGTTGGGCGCTAGTACTTGGCGGCGCAAGCGAGGAAATCGCGTCTTTCATCCATACGCTACGCGGCGATGTGGGTGCGACGGTGCCGCAGGAGCCGGAATTACCCGCGGCTAGTGGAGAGCCGGCCCCTTCCATCGGCGACATGGTCGCCCGGATCGAGCGGCTGAAAAGCAAGCGCGAAACACCTGGCGACGCAGAGGCAGTGCCGGCCCCGCCGCCCGTCGCCGATCGGCCGCAAGTCGCCACCGGCCCCAATTTGTTCCGCTGGGAGTGCGATGCCTCGGGACAGATCGGCTGGGTCGAAGGGGCGCCGCGTGGTGCACTGATCGGCCGAAGCCTGCCGAGCGAGGAGGGGGCGCCTCGCGCGCTGGTCCGTGCATTTACCGACCGGCTTCCATTTGACGATACACCCGTGAAGCTGCCCACACCGGCGCTGGAGGGGGAGTGGCGCTTGAGCGGCATTCCCGCCTTTTCGCCGACCGATGGCCGTTTCCTCGGGTATCGCGGAATTGCCCGCCGCGAAGGAGTTGAGGAAGAGGTTCGGCAGACGGCTGGCGCATCCCTGGCGGTGGCGGATACCGACGCACTTCGAGAGACGATCCACGAGATCAAGACGCCGCTAAACGCGATCATCGGGTTCGCCGAGATCATCGACGGCCAGTATCTAGGTCCCGCCCACCGCAACTACCGCCACCGGGCCGCAGAGATCGTGGCCCAGGCGCGAATGCTGCTGGTGGCGATCGAGGACCTGGATTTCGCGGCAAGGCAACAGCTGCAGCCGGCGGAGAAGGGTGTTTCGACCAGCCTTGCGGAGATACTGCAGCCGCTCGCAGAGGAATGGGGCAATCGCGCGTTGGCGCGCGACGTCCGCCTTCGGATCGCAACGTCGCTCGGTTCGCTTAGCTGTGCGCTGGAGCCGGAGTTGGCGCGGCGATTGTTGAATCGCCTGCTTGGCGCCGCAGTCGATGCCGCGCCGGACGGCCAGCAGGTCGAAGTGGACGTAAAGGAGAGCAAGAAAGCTATGACGATCTCGGTCACGCGGCCTGCCTCGACCCGGCACCTAAGTGACAGCCAAATAATGGATCCTGCGTTCCAGGTCGAAGGCGCCGAAGGTGCTTCCCCGCTTGGGTTGGGCTTTGCGCTTCGCCTGGTGCGTGGTCTGGCGCAACTTGCGTCGGGCAGCTTTCGCCTGACACCCGCAGAGTTTCAGCTCGTGCTTCCGGTAGCCAGGAAATAGGCGAGGCTGGTGGGCCCGGCAGGATTCGAACCTACAACCAAGCCGTTATGAGCGGCCAGCTCTACCGTTGAGCTACAGGCCCCACGCCTGATCCGACGTATTGATCATAATTTCGGACCATCTCCCAGATGGCCCTGAAAATTATGATGGTCGGGGAGACAGGATTCGAACCTGCGACCCTCTGCTCCCAAAGCAGATGCGCTACCAGGCTGCGCTACTCCCCGACCGGAGAAGGCCGCCTAGCAGCGCGATGTGGCGTCGAAAAGGCTAATTCGAATTGGCGTTGGCCTGCTCGTCTTTTGTATCCACGTCGACCTTGATGTCCGTGTTCTCGGCCTTGTTCTCGACCTTGTCGGCGGCTTGCTGGACATCGTTCGAAACAGTGGCGGCGACATTTTCGGCCAGATTGCCGACATCTTCCAGGCCGTTTTCGGCAACGTCCTGATTATATTCCATGGTGACGCTGTCGTTGGCGTCGTCTTTGGTCACCTGGCACGCGGCAAGCGCCAGCAGCGGCAGCGTCAGTAAAATGCGCATTCGTTCCTCCATGAGTTTCGTTGCGCAGGCTTAACGCCGCTTCCTCGCCTTTGGCTCCTCGATGCCGCCCGAAAGGATCGCCAGCACCGTCGTCCAGGCCGCGACATTCTGCCTCAGCTGCGCCGGATCGATCTTGTCCAGCGTGTCGTCGGCGGTGTGGTGAAGGTCGAAATAGCGGGTTCCGTCCTGGTTCAGCGAAATGCCGGGGAGCCCGTCATTCAGCATCGGGCCGATATCGGAGCCTTCCGCTTCATTGAATGAGCCGGTGACGATGCCCAGCGCCGCTAGCGCCTTGCCGATCGACTCCGCCTCCGCCTTGCGGGCCTCGCCAAGCTTGCTGTCGACTTTCCATACTTTGTCGGCGCCGAAATCGCTCTCGATGAGCGCATAGTGCGGTTCCTTGCCATGAGCCGTGCGATAGGCGTTGCCGCCGAGAAGCCCAAGTTCCTCCGCACCGAACCAGACGATCCTGATCGTGCGCAGCGGCCGCCCCGCATCCATGATTCGCTTTGCCGCGGCGGCGGCGATTGCGACGCCCGCCCCATCGTCGATCGCGCCCGTCCCCTGGTCCCAGCTGTCGAGATGGCCACTGACCAATATCGGGGGCAGCGAAGGATCGCGGCCGGGCACCTCAGCGATCACATTGCCGGACTGGCGAGTGCCGAGATTATGGCTTTCCAGCAGAAGCTTCATGCGAATTGGCCGGCCTCGCTTCAGGATGCGCAGCAGCTGGTCGGCATCGGGGTTCGACAGGGCGCCGGCGGGGATGGGCTTGGCTCCATTGTCGAAGTTCATCGAGCCGGTATGCGGCATGCGATGACTGTCCGTACCGATCGAGCGCACAACGATCGCCAGTGCGCCCTTCTGTGACGCGACCGTCGGCCCCTGCCGGCGCGGAGCACCGAACTGTCCGTAACCCGAGCCATCCTGATTGGCCGGCATCGCATGGTCGACGAACACTATCTTGCCGCGAACCAGTTCGTCCGGCGCGGCGCGAAGCGCATCGACACTGTCGAAGGCGACGATTTCACCGGTTATGCCGTCCGGGCCGGTCGAACCGCTTTTGCCCAGCGCTGCGACGGCCATTGGCTGAGGAAAGGGTGCGACAATCTCCGCGCTTTCCCGGCCGCGCACCCAGACCGGCATGTCGAACGGTTCGACCCGGACGTTCGCGAAGCCCATCGCGGTAAGCCGCTTGACCGCCCAGTCGCGCGCCCTTTCTTCGGCCTCGGTGCCGCCGAGACGCGGCCCGACTTCCGTGGTCAGCCCCTCGATGATGTCCCAGGCATAATCGTCCTTCAGAGCAGCATCCCGCAGGGCAGCGACCTTCGGGTCAACCAGGGGTGAGTGGTTGACCTGGGCTGTCAGGGGAGAGGTGGCGAGGAGCAGCGAAGCTGCGAAAATGGTGCGAAGCATGGGTAAGAGCTAACCTCCACTTTCGTCAGTGCAACCGCTGTTCGATGAAAACGGCTATCAAATTCCAACCAGGATCGATCAAAACAGCCGCAGCTGATCGCCCCGGGGCGGTTCGAACAGGTCGCGGCGCAACGCGATCTTCAACCGCGGGAGGTTGTGCTTGCGGCACGCGATCTCGAAACGCGTCCGCATGAGGTCGGACCATGGACCGGACCCGCGCATCCTGGTGAAGAAATTGGGATCATTGTCCCGTCCGCCGCGGAGTGACTGGATCGTCGCCATCACCTTGGCCGCACGGTCGGGATAATGCTCGTCCAGCCAGGCCCTGAATAGCGGTGCCACTTCATGCGGCAGCCTGACCGCAAGGTA
>DASTVY010000306.1:0-2393 GCA_035758865.1 Sphingomicrobium sp.
CGCTGGCCAGCGCCGCCTCTTCGATCTCAGTCGGACTGATGCGGTTTCCGCTGACCTTGATCATCGCGTCATCGCGGCCACGGAAGCGGAGCAGACCGTCGGTACCCTTGACTACGGTGTCGCCCGACCAGACAGCGGTGCCGCCAAAGCGGCTGAAGGCGGGAGCGGGCTTGTAGCGTTCGGCAGTGCGCTCCTGATCGTTCCAATAGCCACGGCCGACCAGCGGACCAGCGTGTACCAGCTCGCCTTCTTCGCCCGCGCCGGCCTCGCTGCCGTCGGCACACACCACCATCAGCTCGGCGAATGGGATGGCCGTGCCGACGCTGTCGGGATGCTGATCGACCAGCGCGGGATCGAGACTCGAGGAGCGGAAGGCTTCGGTAAGTCCATACATCAGGTGCAGCTTCGCCTTGGGGAACAGGGTGCGCAAGCGGCGTACCAAGGGTTCGGGCAGGTGTCCGCCACTGTTGGTCAGGGTGCGGAGACTTTCACCTGCCTCGCCCCACTGCTGCTCGGAGAGCTGGAGCCAAAGGGGAGGGACTCCCGCCAGGACGGTGACGTCATGACGCTCGACAGCGCGAACGACGTCGCGCGGCAGGAGATAATCGAAAGCGATCGCACATCCGCCCGCGGCCCAGGCGGCAAGCAGCTGGTTCTGCCCATAATCGAAGGCGAGCGGCAGCACGCACAATGTTCGATCGCTGGGCTTGAGGCCGAGATAGCGAGCGACGCTGATTGCACCGAGCCAGAGATTGGCGTGGGTCAGCATCACGCCCTTCGGACGTCCGGTCGAACCGGAGGTGTAGAAAAGTGCCGCTAGCTCGTTCGGATCGTGGGAGGAAGGCGGCAGCGCTTCGTCGCCCTCCTGCCAATCTTCCAACGCGATCGCCTTGGCTTCCGCCAGATCGTTCTCCTCGAGGCCTTCCAGCCGAGCGCTGTTGGCGATCAGAAGCCTGGCGCCACTGTCGGACAGGATGTGGGCCGCCTGCGCGTGCTTCAGCACCGGGTTGATGGGCACATGGACCAGCCCTGCCCGCGCGGCGGCGAGCGGCATGATGCAGGCAAGCCGGGTCTTGCCCATCCAGGTGGCTATCCGATCGCCCCGCTTGAGGCCATTCGCGCGCAGGGCGGAGGCGGCCGTCCCAACGGCGGCGTCCAGCTCGCCATAGGTCAGCCATTCATCGCCAACGACGAGCGCCTCGGCCTCCGCCACACCGCGCAGCGCCAAATGATCGAGCGGAAAAGGCGTCGGATCCAGTTTTTCCCGCTCGTCCTGAGTAGCCATTGAGCCCGCCGAAATGGCGTATCGAAGGACCATCCTTCGATACGGGTCTTCGCCAAGCTCAGCCCCTACTCAGGATGAGCGGTTGTGGGAAGCAAGGGCAAAGCTTGCCTCCGTCGCCTGCATTCCCTAGGGCGCGCGCCATGCGACCATGGGGGGACACAATCGTGGCTTTGGACGATCGCGAAGAAGTCGATCAAACGGTTCGGTCCCTGCTGATCGACGTTCTGAACCTGAAGGCCGCGCGGGTCGCCAAGTTCGACGACGAAACCGAGCTGTTCGGAGCGCTGCCAGAGTTCGACTCCATGGCGGTCGCGACGCTGCTGACCGAAATGGAAGAGCGGCTCGGCATCCTGATCGAGGATGACGATGTCGAGGCCGAGGATTTGATGAGCTTCGGCCGGCTGGTTTCGCTCGCCGAGCGATTGTCGCTATCCTAGTTATTCGGCCGCCTGCAGCGCCTCAAATTCCTCAGCTGCCAGGAACTTCTCAGCGTCGAGCGCGGCCATGCAGCCGGTGCCGGCAGCGGTGACGGCCTGGCGATAGATCTTGTCCATCACGTCGCCGCAGGCGAACACGCCGGGGACTGAGGTGCGGGTCGAACCGCTTTCGACTTCGAGATAGCCGTCGCTGTCGAGCTTGAGCTTACCGGCGAACAGCTCGGTGGCCGGCTTGTGGCCGATGGCGACGAACGCGCCATCGACGTCGATACGGGTGATGGCGCCGGTCTTCACATTGCGAACGTCGAGCCCAACGAGCGCTTCCGGCATGCCGCCGCCGACGAACTCGGCAACCTCGCTGTCCCAGATGATCTTGATGTTGGGATGGGCGAACAGTCGGTCCTGGAGGATTTTCTCCGCGCGAAGCGAATCGCGACGGTGGATCAGGGTCACATCATGGCTGTGATTGGTGAGATAGAGAGCCTCCTCGACCGCGGTATTGCCGCCGCCGATCACCGCCACCTTCTTGCCGCGGTAAAAAAGCCGTCGCAAGTCGCGCAGGCCGAGGCGCCCCTGCCCTTCATATGCTCTTCCGATGGCAGGTTGAGCCACTTGGCCTGCGCGCCGGTCGCGATGATGAGCGAATCGGCGAAATATTGGGTGCCGCTGTC
>DASTVY010000361.1:0-4816 GCA_035758865.1 Sphingomicrobium sp.
CGGCGAATGGCGTCGGTCATCACCTTGCTCCCTGCGGGCTGCGCCGGACTTCGCCGAGCGGCAGGTAAGGCGTGACGCCGGGGGTTTCGACGATCGTCTTGTCGACGTTGCGAAGGACTCGCTCCATCGTCTCATAGTACAGGCGGCGTCTCGTGACCTCGGGCGCGAGCCTATATTGTTCGTAGACCTTGTCGAACGCCGTGGCCTCGCCCTGCGCGATCTGGCGCAGCTGAAGTGCGTAGGCATTGGCCTGGTTAATGTCGCTCTGAGCTCCCTGCTGGGCGGCCGTAACCTGCTTGAACGCTTCGTTGACCTGGCCCGGCGGGTCGGCCTGGCGGATCGCGATGCCCTGAATAATGACACCGGATTGGTAGCTATTCAGAGTCTGCTGCATTTCTTCCTGGACGCGCGCTTCAATCGATCCGCGAGCGACGCCCATCGCGTCCTGAAGGCTGACCTGCGAAATAATCTGGCGCATCGCGCTCTCGGCGACCTGTCGGATGGTGTCCTCGGGCTGGGCCAGCTCGTAGAGATATTGCTCGGGATCGCGGATGTTCCAGCGAACCTGGTAGGCAATGTCGATGATGTTCTGGTCGCCCGTCAGCATCAGCGTTTCTTCGGCGGCCGAGCCAAGATCGACGTTGCGGATTTCCTCGACATTGACCTTCTGGACCCGATCGATCGGCGACGGAAGCGTCAGGCCGATGCCGGGCGAAAGCGTATGGCTGTAGCGGCCGAAGCGGGTCACCACCCCGCGTTCCTCCGGGGCGATCCGGTGCATGGTGGTGAACAACAGCCAGAGCAGCGCGACTGCGATCGCGGCCCAGCCGAACAGCGAACGGTCCGGCCTTCCGCCGAAATTGAAACCGCCGCCGCCTGCTCCACCGAGCCGTCCGCGGCTGCGCTTCAGGAAATCGTCGAGCGATGAGACGGGGGCCCGGCCGCCGCGCTTGGGCCCTTCGCCCCACGGCCCGCTCTCAGGCTCGTTGTTCGAAGGAGGCTCGTTTCCCCCACCGGAACCCGGAGGAGTACCCCACGGCCCCTTGCTATCGCTGAAAAGGGCGCGACCCCGCGCTCCCCATTCGGAAAAGATTGTCATGCCTCCCATAATAGGAGGGGTTTTGCCGAAAAACAGTGCCGCCTGTCGAAAAGGCGACTAAGGCGCGCCCCATGAATAGCGACGATGCGCTGACAGCTCTCGATGAAATACCGGACGCAGATCGAATCCGGTCCCGAAAGCTGACCGGTAATGTGGCAACGATCGTCGCCGATGCGAGCGGGCTAAGCGCGAGAGAACGGGAAACGCTGGAAGCGAAGCTGAAGGCCGCTGCATTGGCCGTCCCGGGAGTAGCCGAGGCGCGGGTTGCGATCACGGCCGCCAAGCCGCACCGGACCCTGATCGCCATCGGATCGGGCAAGGGAGGGGTGGGCAAGTCGACGCTAAGCGCCAATTTGGCCATTGCCCTCGCGCGGATGGGCAAGAAGGTCGGACTGATCGACGCCGACATTTATGGGCCATCGCAGCCGACACTGTTCGGAACGACCGAAAAGCCGCGGGCCGAGAAGGAAAAATTGATTCCGGTCGAGGTGCACGGCGTGAAATTGCTTTCGGTCGGCCAACTCGTGTCCGCAGGTACCGCCCTGGCTTGGCGCGGCCCGATGGCAAGCAGCGCCCTCAATCAGCTGGTCGAAGGCGATTGGGGCGATTCCGAGCTGATCCTGGTCGATTTGCCACCCGGCACCGGCGACGTTCAGCTGTCGCTGGTCCAAAAGGCACGACCGGCCGGTGCAGTAATCGTTTCGACGCCTCAGGACCTGTCGCTGATCGACGCAACGCGGGCGATCGACCTGTTCGGCAAGACCAGCGTCCCGGTGCTCGGCATCATTGAGAATATGGCGGGCTACCAATGCCCCCATTGCGGCGAGACCAGCGATCCGTTCGGACAGGGCGGGGCCGAGGTTTCTGCGGCGAAGCTTGGTGTGCCGTTTCTTGGCCGGCTGCCACTATCGGGGAGCCTGCGCGAGGCGTCGGATGCAGGCCGGCCGCCGGCTGCCGAGGATGGCCCCTCGGCAGAAGCTTTCACTGGCATTGCGCGGAAATTGCTGGCTGAGCTGGAGAAAGTGGGCTCGTAGATCATTGTTGGCGACACACAAGCAGAGGTTTCCAAAGTGCCGCTAACCGATTCTCGCGACATCTCCGCACTCCTGCAGTCCGTTCGGACCATCGCCCTGGTCGGGGCGTCGGACCGTCCGGACCGGCCGAGCAACGGCGTCATGAAATTCCTGCAGGGTCATGGTTATCGGGTTATTCCGGTCAATCCGATGATCACTGGCGAGCATGTCCACGGCGAATATGTCTGGCGCGAACTCAGCCAGATCGGCGAGCCGATCGACATGGTCGACATCTTCCGCCGCAGCTCTGAGGTCGGGCCGATCGTCGACCAGGCGATTGCCATCGGCGCCAAGTCGGTTTGGATGCAATTGGGCGTGATCGACGAGGACGCGGCGGCGCGAGCAGAGGCGGCGGGTCTCAAGGTGGTCATGGACCATTGCCCCAAGATCGAGATCATGAGGCTGGGATTGCAATCCGTTTCAATCGAATATTGATTTAAACCAATATCTTGACTCGATATTGAATCAGGCAGAGCTTGCCGTCCGGGGTGCGGCCGAGGGCGGCCGGTGCTGGGTTGCGCTCCGTTCGGGATGTCGCCGGCTTTGGGGGTAGACCAATGTCAATGAAGATTGTGCGCGCCGCGCTGCTTTCCTGCGCGGTTCTGGCAGTGGGACCTGCCATGGCCAACCACTCCTGGGGTGACTATCATTGGGGACGGACGAGCAATCCCCTGAAACTGACGATCGAGCGTCAGCTAACGTCTCAATGGGAGTCGTCCTATAATGGAGCAGTCAGCGACTGGGAGCAGTCAACAGTTCTGACCCTGACTGGCGTCGGCAGTAACGCAGGCGTCGATCCCAAGAAGTGCACGGCGATCACCGGCAAGGCGCTGGTCTGCAACTCGGCTTATGGCAAGCGCGGCTGGCTTGGCATCGCGACGATTTGGGCCAGTGGTAACCACATCACCAAGGCAACGACCAAGCTCAACGACAGCTATCACAATAGTGCGCCCTACAACACAGACGCATGGCGCAACTTTGTTACCTGCCAGGAAATCGGCCACGATTTCGGGCTGGCTCACCAGGACGAGAATTTCAACAACGCCAATCTCGGTTCTTGCATGGACTATACCAACAGCCCGGGGACCAATCAGCATCCGAACAGCCATGATTACCAGCAGCTGACGACAATCTATTCACATACCGATTCAACCAACACGTCGGCCACACAAGCCACGAACTTCGGCGTTCGAGTGCCCGGACAGGCACCCGTCGCGCCTCCGGGGCTTAATGAAGCCGCTGGCGACAGCCCGGCCGAATGGGGTCGTGCCATCCACACTGACGGCCTAGGCCGTCCGGACGTGTATGTTCAGGATCTGGGTGGCGGCCGCAGAAAGATCACGCATGTCTTCTGGGCAATTGGCGAAGGGCCTGCCGGCGGCCATCATCACGATTGACCCTAAGGTTGGATTGAGCGCCTGACTGCCTTGTGCGGTCAGGCGCTTGCGACGGTCATTTCCGGAACAAGCAGCGTCGGGCTGTCGATCCCGCGGCGGATCCTGAGGTCGCTTGCGGGTTCAAGCGTCGCGAACATCTGCTTAAGGTTCGACGCAATCGTGATCTCGGCCACAGCCGGTCCGATTTCACCGTCCGAAATAAGGAAGCCCGCAGCGCCGCGCGAATAGTCTCCCGTGACCCCGTTGACGCCCTGGCCGATGAGTTCGGTGACCAAAATGCCTTGTTTCATGCCGGCAATCATTTTCTCGCGGCTACGGTTGCCCGCTGCAACAGTGAGGTTTGCCGGACCGGCTCCGGGACTTCCCGATACGCCGCGAATGGCATGCCCGGTAGGTTGGATTCCCAGCTGTCGGGCAGAGGCGCTGTCGGCCAGCCAGCTGGTCAGTACGCCATTGTCGACCAGGTTCAGCGGACGAACTGGCAGGCCTTCGCCATCGAAGGCGCGACTACGCAGCCCGCGCTTCCGGAATGGATCGTCTTGGATCGTTACTCCTTCGGCAAAGACCTTCGTTTCCACCGCATCCAGCAGGAAGCTCGTCTGCCGCGCGATCGCCGAACCGCTGATCGCCGCGACGAAGTGACCGAGCAAGGTCGTTGCGACGCGGGGATCGAAAAGCACGGGCATGACGCCCGGCTTGATGCTGACCGGGCTCAGGCGCGAAACCGCACGCCTTGCGGCCCGTTCGCCAATCTCTTCAGCAGCTTCCAGGTCCGCAAGGTATCGCGCCGAGTGCCATGCATAGTCGCGCTGCATGGAGGAGCCTTCTCCAGCGACAACACTGACTGAATTGCTGTAGCCGGTTGCGCGGGTGGCAGCGGCGAAGCCATTGCTGTTGGCGATGGCCAAGGTAGAGGCCGAAGCCGAGGCCCCCGCCCCGCCACTATTTGTGATACCTTCAACGGCACGCGCGGCATCCTCTGCGGCCAGCGCGCGTTCGCGCAAGGCAGCCGGGTCGGGATCCCCGCCGTCGTCCAGGTCGAGGTTGGCAGGCTCTCCACGGAACAGCAATTCTTCGGGTGCAAGGCCGGCGAATTGATCCTCAGGCGCCTCGGCCGCCATCGCCAGCGCCCGATCAACCAGCGTCCCCAGCGCTTCCTTGGACAGGTCTGACGACGCTACGGTTGCGTTCCGCTTTCCGACGAACACACGAAGGCCCATCTCTTCGCCTTCGCTGCGGTGCACGTC
>DASTVY010000074.1:0-4387 GCA_035758865.1 Sphingomicrobium sp.
ATCGACCGGTCTGGAGGCTGCCGCCATCGCACCGACCTCCGCCAATCCCGACTCCAGGACGACGGCCGGGTGGCCAGGCCAGATGCGGGCTGCCCGCGACGGATCCTTGGCTGCGTCGGACTGGACGAAGGCAGCCCGAACCACCTGGAAGGCGAGTAGCAACGCGATCGGCAGGACAAATGCTGCACGACCCCACGACGCAAATGAACGGTCTCGGCTCAGTGCTCCGCCTCATGCGGAATCATCAAAATCTCGGTCCGCTTCCGATCGAGCGAGCCGTAGCCATAGGCCTTGTAGCCATAACCACCCATGTCTTCGGCCGACTTGGTCAGCGTAGCGCCGAGAATATGGGTGCCGGTTCCACCGAGCATGCGCAATGCTTCGACCGCGGCCTTGGTTCTGGTCTTCCCAGCTTCGACCACGAACATCACATGCCCCGACACGGAGGACAGCAGCAATGAGTCCGCCAGCCCGATGACCGGCGGTGCATCGATGATGACGATGTCGAATTGGGAGGTCACTTCGCCCAGTATCTCCTGGAACCGACCAGTCGACAGAAGGTCGGCGGGGTTGGGTGGGAGCGGTCCGCTGGGCATCAGCCACAGGTCGGTGAACTGGGTTGGCAGGATGTGGCTTCGCGCCGCTTCGTCGTCGCCGGTCAACAGCCGGGTGAGCCCTACCTTGTCCGATGCCGCCTTGAACGCCGGCTTCCTGAGGTCGCTGTCGATCAGCAGTACGGATGCACCGCGGCGCGCGAAATTCTGCGCGACCGCCAAAGCCGAAGAGGATTTGCCTTCGCCCGAGCGGGTGCTGGTGACGACCAGCGTCTTGGGAAGTCCGTCCTCGGTGCTGAACCGCAGCGACGTGACTACCGCCGAATAGGCTTCGGAAATGATCGAGCTTGGATCCTTCAGCCCCTCGATAAAGCTATCCTGGCCGGTGGTCTTCGGTATGGCGCCGAGACATGCCAGGCCCAGTTTGTGACGAACATCGTCGCGTGTCTTGATCGTATCGTAGAGATATTCGAGCGCGACGGCGGCACCAAGACCACCAGCCAGCCCGACTGCGAAGCCCAAGAGAAGGTTGAGCAGGAGGTTCGGCTTGTACGGGGTCGCCGGCACCTCTGCACGATCGACGATCGAAACGGGCGACGTACCGATTCCGCCCGCCACGCCGACTTCCTTGTAGCGCTGCAGAAGCGCGTCATAGAGGCTGCGGTTGGTGTCCACTTCGCGCTGGAGAATATTATACTGGATGCTTCGGCCGCGCAGGTCGAGGACGGACCCTTTGAGTCCCGCCACTCGCGACCGCAGCGCACCCTCGGCGGCAAGCGCTCCCCGATATTCGGCAAGCAGGCTGTTGGTTCGGCCGGACGATGCCTGCGACGTTTCGCGTGCGACCTGCCGGTCCAGTTCGTCAATTCGGGAGCGCAGGCTCAGCATGTCCGGATGGTCCGGCTTCATCAGCGTGCGCTTGTCCTGATATTCCGCCTCCAACGCTGCCCGGGACTGGCGCAGCACCTGCGTGCTCGCGGTGACATCGGCAGTAGCGCCGACGGCCAAGCCTGACCGATAGGCCCCTTCGGCAGCAACCCGCCGAGCCGTCGCCTCAGCCAGCGCCTTGTTGAGCGCGATTAGCGATTCCCCCTGAATGGAGTTGGCATCGGTCGGTGACGACCCTTCCTCGCCGCTGCCGGTATTGATGATGCCCTGGGCCTGGGCATAGGCCACCAGTTGACGCTCCGACCGTTCCAGGTCGGTACGTGTCTTGGCGATCTGTTTCTCAAGGAAGTTCCGGGCGTAAGCGGAAGCTTCGTAGCGGCGCTGCAAGTTCGAATTGATGAAGCTTTCCGCGATCTGGTTGGCGATTGTAGCCGACAGCTGCGGGGATTCGGCGACGAAGCTGAAGCGGATCAGCCGTCCTTCTTCGGGCGCCTCGACTGCCAGTCCGCCGGCAACCTTTGCAGTCGCGATCCTGAGCCGGGTGGGGGCGTCGGCGGTGCTGTCGACGAACTCCCGGTTGTTGGCGAGATTGAGGTCCTGCGCTGCGCGTTCGGCAATGCTTCGGCTGGAAAGGAGTCCCACCTGCGTTGCGACATAGTCCCAGCTATTGACCCCGGTTGAGGACTGATCGCGAGTTTGCTCGTCCATGATCTCGACGGTCGGCGGATTGGCTTCCAGGGTTACCCAGGAGCGGTAGGTCGGGGTTGTCAGCAAGGTCACGATGATCGCCGCGACAATGCCGAGCGCAATGGCGCCAAGGATCAGCCAGCGCCAGTTGTTGATGATTCGAAGCAGCGCCGCGAGGTCGAGGCCGGGTGTTTCAGGTCCGGCCGCGGTCGCGCCGCGGACTAGCCGGTTGGGATCATAACGGTCGACCAGCCACGCGTCGCCGTCAGGTACAGCAAGATTATTGTTCACCAAACGACTCCAATTTGCCGGCTTCCCGAGAGCACGGCGTCAAAACGGTGCGAAAATCGATAGGAGCGGAAACGACTGGAAAATCTGCTTCTGCGCTGCCTTGATCGCCGACCCGTCGATGACGACAATATCGCCGGCATATACCGGCGGATCCTTCGCCTCTCCCCGCCTGATACTCTGAAGATCGAACGCGGCGGCCTGGCGCTGCCCGCTGATCGTCCGGAAAACGGCAACGCGGCGGATGTTGGCGTCCTCGCGCGCTCCGCCGGCCGACGCCACCGCCTGCATCAATGTCATCGGCCCGTTGACCGGATAGGAGCCGGCCTTCGCGACCGCGCCGTCGACCGTGACGCTGCGGCGGGTGGAGGATTTGATGCCGACGCTGACGTCGGGGTTCTCCAGATATTTTTCGCCGAGCCTGGTGGTAAGCGACTGATCGAGCTGGGCCGTGGTGAGGTCGTAGGCACGAAGCTCGCCGATCAGGGGCATCGAAATATTGCCCGCGAGGTCGACTTCATAGTCGCCCGACAGGTCGGGCATTTTGAATACCTTGACCGTCAACGTGTCCATCGGAGCGATCTTGTACCCGGCCTCAAGCGGCACCAGCTCGGGCGAATCCGGAACCCCGAAATTGGATACATTGTACGGGATCGGGCCGCCCGGGCTGTCTGCGCATCCGGCCAGCGCCAATGCGGAACCCAGGCTTGCCAGGAAAAGGGCCCGAACTGGCCCAGCCACTCGTCTCACCGATGCCTCCTCGCCGCCATACGCGCGATCCTCTCGGAGCATCCCCGCCATGGTCGATTACCCTCCAAAACTCCCAGAATCAACTTGCAGCCACCCTGGCTGGAGTCTCATCCGTTACAGTGTCAAGCAGCCAGCGCTCCTCCCCGTCGAGGGCAAGCGCCGACAACCTACCGGTACGATACGCACCGGTGTCGATTCCGATCCGGTTTGGTCCAATTTCAACTTCACTGCTGATGGTATGGCCATGGACGACAATCACCCCATGGTCGCTCTGATCTTCCAGAAATGGCGAGCGGATCCAGCGCAGATCCGTCTGGCTCTGCAAGGACAGGTCGACCCCTGGCCGAATGCCAGCATGGACGAAAAGATAATCGCCGAAGCGAAGCGTGTCGGCGAAACCTTCGAGGAAGCTGACATGCGATGGCGGGATGACATCCCGGATCATCGCCAGCGACGCCCGCTCGCTGCGAACGTCCAGCTTCGCGGGATCGAACCCATAGCTTTCAAGGCACTGTGCACCGCCATATTTGAGCCAGCTGGGCAGGATCCCGCGTTCGCCATTCAGCAAGCGCAGCAGGACCTCTTCGTGATTTCCGGCGAGGAAAATGGGTTTCAGCCGCTCATGGCTGAAATTGCGCAGATACTCGATTACTCCGCGTGAATCGGGCCCGCGATCGATCAGGTCGCCAAGGAAGACCAGCGAAGTCTTGCGCTGCGGCCGGCCCTCGACGTCCCGTTCGATCGCAGCCAGCAATTGCTCAAGCAGGTCCAGACGCCCGTGGACATCGCCAATGGCATAGGCGCGGCGGCCCCGCGGAGTGCGCGGAGGTCCCTTTGCTTTCGCACGCCAATCAAACATCAGCCACCTAACTCCCCCGCGTGGGGCATAGTTGCGCCACCGCTTCCAGATAGGCTCGGATTACCCTCGCCTCGCCAAATTCGCTTTCGACCAATTCACGGCCGGCCTGCCCCATTGCATGGCGTTCGTCTATTGGCATGGCCCCCATCTTCGTCATCGCTTTGGCCAGTTCGGTGGGATCGCGTGCCGCACACAAAAGCCCGTTGTATCCGTCCCGAACGATATGCCGGTTGCCAGGAACGTCGGTGGCGATCAGGGGCCGAGCCATGGCCGCGGCTTCGAGCAGCGATCGCGGCAGGCCTTCGCGATATGACGGCAAGACCACGGCCGTCGCAGCGGTGATGTATGGGCGTACATCGTC
>DASTVY010000075.1:0-2571 GCA_035758865.1 Sphingomicrobium sp.
TCCTCAACGATCCGAGCAATCGCTTGATCGGTATCGGAATGTGGCTGGCGCTCATCATGGCGTTCAACGTTTGGTTCGTGATCTGGCCGAACCAGAAGCGCGCGCTCGGCATTGTCGAGGCGGACGACGCGGCCAAGGCCAAGTCCGCCCGGACCGCCATGATCTTCTCGCGGATCAATACGCTTCTATCGATCCCGATGCTGCTGGCGATGACCAACCAGCATTAGGCAATCAGCGCCGGCGAACCTGGTACCGCGCCAGATCCTTCGCCGGCGCATTCCATTCCGGCTTCAGCGAAACGGCCCGCTGAAGGTCGTCATAAGCGGCACGGACATTGCCGACGTCCTCGTTTGCGAGGCCGCGCCCATAGTATGCAATTTCAGGCACATCCGTCCCGAGCTCGATAGCCTTTGAGAACAAGGGCAAGGCGTCAGCGCTCTGCCCTTGCTTGAACTTCAGGATCGCCATGTTGAGGTACGGCTCGGACCGGTTCGGATCCATTGCGATGGCGGTGCCGAAATCCTGGGAGGCGCGACCGAAGTCGCTGCGCATCATGCGCAGGATGCCCCGGTTCACATAGGTCGCCAGTTCGTCTTCCGCAGTCAGCGCCTGTTCCGAGAATGCCCGGTCGCAGGTTGTCAGCGATTCCAGGGTGGCGTTATGCTGTTCGGCAGCGCGGTAGCATCCGTCGGCATAGCTGCCGCCGATGGTCATGATTCCGGCTGATGCTGGGAGTGCCGCGGTGAACGCCGCGGCGCTGACAGCAAGGACTAGTGCTTTCATAAAAGCCTCCTCACCTTGCCCGGCAAGGAATACGCCGATTTGTCGCGGATTTCAGCGGTGAATCGACGAAACGACGAACGTCAGGCCGCGTCGGTTTCCAGAAGTTTGTGACGCTTCAGCGCGTGACGCAGCTGGTCGTAGCTGAGATTGAGCGCGGTCGCGGTCGCACGCTGATTGAAGCGGTTCGCCGCGAGCGCATTCTGCAGAAGCGCCCGCTCATATTCGGACACGGCCGCGCGGAAGTCGCTGGTCGTAGCAGTCGGAACCGCCGCGACCGGCTCGGCCGCTGGTGCCGAACCCGAATCCTGCTCCACAGGCGTGGCATGGTGTGCCTGCACCGCCGTGGGCGCCCAAGGTGAATGGAAGGGATCGAACTGGATCGCGTCGATCTCCCGCTCAGGGTCTTCCCACCGATAGACCGCTCGCTCGACCACGTTCCTGAGTTCCCGGACGTTTCCGGGCCAGTTGTAGGCCTCGAGCTCGGCGACGGCGCGGTGAGAGAAGCCGGGCCAGTTGGGCCAGTCCAGCTCAACCGCCATGCGGCGCCCAAAGTGATCCACCAGTAGTGGCACGTCCCCACTCCTCGCTCGAAGGGGCGGCAGCGTCACCACCTCGAAAGACAGGCGATCGAGAAGGTCGGCGCGGAAAGTGCCCTTCTCCACCTGTATCGGGAGGTTCTCGTTGGTCGCCGCGACGATGCGCACGTCGACCGAGATCGGCTTCGACGCGCCGATGCGGGTTATTTCGCCATATTCGACGGCCCGCAGCAGCCGGTCCTGCGCCGGCTTGGACAAGGTGCCCAGCTCGTCCAGGAAAAGCGTGCCGCCGTCGGCTTCCTCGAAGCGGCCGTGCCGCGTCTTGGCGGCGCCGGTAAAGCTTCCCGCCTCGTGCCCGAACAGTTCCGCCTCGATCAGGGTTTCGGGAAGCGCGGCGCAATTCATGACGACCAGCGGACCGGCCCAGCGTGAGGACAGATGGTGGAGGCGCTCGGCAATCAACTCCTTGCCCGTACCGCGCTCTCCGATCACAAGGACGGGACGATTGAGCGGCGCAGCGCGGCTCGCCCGCTCGACCGCGTCGAGGAAGGCCAGGCTTTGACCGACGAACTGATTGGCCCGCTCCATGCACCTACAGTTGGTGGCAAACCCCATCTGTTGGCAAGATGTTTCGGCCGAAAATTCGGCGGAATTCAGCGAATTTATGGACTTTCGGCCAATTCCGGAAAAGTGGCACGGGTCTTGTATAGGAATTGGGCGTAACAGGCCTGATTACGATTGCGGAGTTTGAAATGGGAATTTTCTCTCGGACGAGGGACATCTTCGCGGCGAACATGACGGAGCTTCTCGACCGGTCGGAAGACCCGGCGAAGATGATCCGCATGATCATCCTCGAGATGGAAGAAACACTGGTCGAGGTGCGCGCGAGCGCAGCTCGGTCGATTGCCGACGGCAAGGAAATGCGCCGGGCGCTCGGCCGCCTGGAGGAGCTACAGTCGAGCTGGACCGAAAAAGCCGAGCTCGCGCTGAGTAAGGACCGCGAGGATCTCGCCAAGGCCGCGCTGATCGAGCGCCAGAAGGCCGCAGACATGGCGGAAGGCCTTCGCGCCGAGATCGACCAGATCGATGACACGCTGAAGAGCTATGAGGCGGACATTGCCAAGCTGCAGGGCAAGCTGCGCGAGGCGCGTGCCCGGCAGAATGCGATCGCCACGCGCCTGGAGAGCGCCGTGACGCGCGCAAAGGCTCGCGAGATCATGCACGGCGGCCGCACCGAGGACGCTTTCTCCAA
>DASTVY010000089.1:0-2553 GCA_035758865.1 Sphingomicrobium sp.
TGCCCGGCAGGCCGCCGATACTGTGCTTGTCGACTATCATCGACCGGCCCCACTTCAGCTGAGCACCGGCTTGAGCCATTGCGCGCGTCAACGCGAATGTCTCATCGTCGCTGAACGGGAATGCCGACCCCGCGGTGATGAATGCCGAAAGCTGGACGTCGCTGTACCTGCCGGCCACAACATCCCGCATGATCTCGTTGAAGGCGGCCTCTCCCAGATCATTGCCGAATATCCGTCGGCGTACCCAGCGCAAGGAGTCCAACGGCGGCAGATGGGTGACCTGGACGAGTTCCCCTTCTTTGCCGCCCAGCAACTTCCACGCCGCTTCCGAAAGGCCAACCTCGTCGTGCCGTAGCTCTCCGTCGTCCTGCTGGAAGAGGATTGCCGCCACTTCGCGATTGCCGGCGCGGAGCAAAACCTGGGAACGGGCGGCAAGGCCTTCGGATCTGCAGACCGCGCAATCGGTCCTCATGACGACGACTGGTTCTCGCTGGGTGTGCAACCCGATGCGCCGGGTCCGGAGGGACATGGCCGTATCCTGCAGTCCGGAGGTTGCACTGCCCTGAGCCTGCTTCATGCAATGCCGTTAGGCCAATTGCGCGCCGCATAACCTCCGTAGACTCACCTAGGCCGGTCAGTAGGTGAACTCACCTATGCCGAAGATCGACAGCCCGACTTATAGTCAGGCTTGCAATGATCCGGAGTGGTATGATGCGGGATAAGCAGGCCTACGGCATTCCAGATATCGAACTTGCCGGTCAGCACGGCGGCACGGTCAACCCATCCAATTTCGCTGGTCACGATCTAGTCGTGCTCTTTTGCCCGGCGGACCCGCTGGCTGCTGCAAAGGAACTTGCAAGCTATAATGCGCTGGCGGACGCCCTTGCATACAATGACGCCTTCATGGTCGCGGTATGTTGTGCCGAGGCTGGTTTGCCGGCCAGTCGCATATTGATTTCCGCGGACAGCGAACGGGCCTGGGATGCATTCGGTAAGTGTTTGGACGGAACGGATCACCTGCGCGCTGACCAAGGGGGCGTTCTCCTATACGGTCGTGGCGGCTGTCTGCGGCAAAGCTGGCAAGGCACTGGCCATGCCAAGGAAGTCATTCACGCACTTGGGGAGCGCATGTGAAACCCGCACTGATCCGTTGTGTCTTCTCAATCGCCATCACCCCGTTAGATCGCAGCGGCCATTGGACAATCCGATCAAGATCTGAGCGGGGATGCCGCACGCCTCACCATAGTTTCGGCTACATTCCAGAACGGATATTCTAGCAGGCACATCCGCATCGCTCCTTTCTATCAGTAGCCTTGCGTAATGACGGCAGCCCTCGATCCGCTAGGTTGGCTGCCCTATTCGCGAAATCGACGGTGACATATGAGCATCGTAACGCAGCCAGACGTGAGGAGGGTCCCTGAAGCCGGTGTGCTGGCCGCTGCGCTGCGACCCCATCTTGAACCGCTGCCCTCACCCGAAAGGGCGGAAGAGTTTGGCGCCTTATTTGACCGGTTTTCCGACGCAAATGTAGTCCTATTGGGCGAAGCAACTCATGGCACTTCAGAATTCTATCGCGCGCGTTCGGCCATCACGCGTCGTCTGATTGAAAAGCATGGCTTCACCGTAGTCGCAGTTGAAGCCGACTGGCCGGATGCTGCGCGGATCGACGCCTATGTCCGGCATCACGCGACGCGCCCGCGCCGCGGCGAATCCTTTGTCCGGTTCCCAACCTGGATGTGGCGGAATGTGGAAGTGCTGGAATTTGCCGATTGGCTCCGTCGTTACAACGAGGGCAAACCAGCTGAGCGTCAAGCCTCGTTCCACGGACTCGATGTCTACAGCCTTAGCGAATCCATGCACGCGGTCATTTCCTATCTGGGCCGTGTGGACTCGCAGGCGTCGGAGCGCGCCCGATACCGCTACGGTTGCTTGTCGCCATGGCAGGAGGATCCGGCGAAATATGGTCAGGCGGTAGTTCATGGGGGCCTTGACCCTTGCGAGACCAGTGTCGTTCAGCAGCTCAAGGAAATGCTCGCGATGAGGTTGGACTGGATTGAGAAGGATGGCGAGGCCTGGTTCGATGCGACCCTAAATGCCCGCATCGTTCGTGCCGCCGAACGCTACTACCGGAGCATGTACCAGGGTGCCAATGAATCCTGGAACCTACGTGATCGCCACATGTTCGACACGCTCCAAGCCATCATAGCCCATCGGGGATTTGGAACGAAATCGGTAGTCTGGGCGCATAATAGCCACGTCGGTAATGCCGCAGCGACAGCCATGGGTTGGCGAGGTCAGTTCAACATCGGGGAATTGGCTCGGCTCGCATTTGGCGACGGAGCCGTACTCGTGGGTTTTGGCACTGATACCGGAACGGTCGCAGCCGCAAGCGACTGGGGAGCCGATATGGAAATCAAGACCGTTCGGCCTGCACGAGCCGACAGCTACGAGCATGTCTTCAGGCGCACGGGCGTATCGCGAAGCCTGACGGAGTGGCGCAGCCCTGATCGTTCGCAGGTAAGAGAGTTACTTCAAGAGCCGCGCCTGGAGCGT
>DASTVY010000106.1:0-5249 GCA_035758865.1 Sphingomicrobium sp.
ACGGGTCTGACTTCGCCCGACAAGGCAATTTCACCCATTACGACCGCCTCCTGCGGCACCGGTCGTTCGGATAGCGCCGAAACCAGCGCCGCCGCGACCGCCAGGTCGGCGGCGGGATCGCTCAGCCGGTAACCCCCTGCCACGTTCAGATAGACTTCCGAAGTGGCGAAGCTGAGGCCGCAGCGCGCTTCCAGCACCGCGAGGATCATCGCCAGCCGCCCGCTGTCCCAACCGACGGCCGCCCGCCGCGGCGTCGCACCGCTCGCCAGCCGCACGGTCAGTGCCTGTATCTCCACCAGCACCGGGCGCGTTCCTTCCAGCGCCGGGAACACGCTCGTCCCGCTGACCGGTTCGCCGCGTTGGGTCAGGAACAGTGCCGAGGGATTGGGCACCTCGATCAGCCCGCCGCCCTCCATCGCGAACACGCCGATCTCGTCGGTCCCCCCGAACCGGTTCTTGGCCGCCCGCAGGATCCGATACTGGTGGCTCCGCTCGCCTTCGAATCCGAGCACTGTATCGACCATATGCTCCAGCACGCGCGGCCCGGCGATCGAACCGTCCTTGGTGACATGGCCGACCAGCACCAGCGCACTGCCCCGCTCCTTGGCGAAGCGCACCAGTTCCTGGGCCGAGGCGCGAACCTGGCTGACCGTCCCGGGCGCGCCTTCGATCAGGTCGCTGTGCATGGTCTGGATGGAATCGATCACCACCATTGCTGGCGGCTCGCCCTGGGTCACTGTCGTCAATATGTCGCGGACCGAGGTTGCTGCCGCTAGCTGAACCGGAGCGCCGCCAAGGCCGAGGCGGATCGCTCGAAGCCGCACCTGATCGGCCGCCTCCTCGCCCGAAACATAGATAACCTGACGGCCCGACGCCGCGAGCTTCGCGGCCACCTGGAGGAGCAGGGTCGACTTGCCGATACCCGGGTCGCCGCCGAGCAGCATCGCCGATCCCGGCACGATCCCGCCGCCGATGGCGCGGTCGAATTCGGCGATTCCGGTCTGCATCCGGTCAGGAAGAGCGACAACCGCGTCCAGCCCGACCAGCTCAACCGCACGGCCCCCGCTGCTCAAATCATGCTTGGCGGAAAAGACCGTCTGGGCAGAAGCCTCCTGAACCAGCGTGTTCCACTCGGCACAGTCGGGGCATTGCCCCTGCCAGCGGTGATGCTCCGACCCGCAGGCCTGGCAGACATATCGGGTCTTCAGCTTCGCCATCGGCGCCAAAGCTAAAGGAACGAAGCAGGAACGCAAGTGTGGAAACGGCGAAATAATCGCTGAGCCTTACGTTCAATTTCGCGGGAATCTCGTCACTGAGCTTTGCAGGCGTTATTAGCGACATCGGAGGGTGCGCATGTCCGACGTGTTCTTGTCCTACGCAAGGCGCAGCCTCAACGATGCGACGCACATCGCGAATTGCCTTCGGTCGGCTGGCTATTCGGTATGGTTCGACGAAAGCCTTCCAGCGCACCGCGCCTATAGCGATGTGATTGCCGAGCAGCTCGATGAGGCCTCGGCCGTACTGGTGCTTTGGTCGACCGAGGCGGCAGCATCCCACTGGGTCCGTTCGGAGGCGAACCGGGCCCGCGAGACCAGCCGGCTAGTCCAGCTGCGGCTCGACGACGTCCGCCTCCCGATGCCGTTCGACCAGATTCAATGCGCGGACCTCCGCCACTGGCGCGGCGATTGCAACACGCCGGGCTGGGGAACGATCACCGACAGCATCGCGGCGCTGACCGATCGACCGGCGTCGACACCCGCTCCGGTCCCTTCGGCTCGTCCCGACCGCCGCAGGCTCTTGCTCGCCGGAGGCGCGGCCGCGGTCTTGGGCGGCGGCGGCTTTCTCATCTGGCGCAACCGCGAGCCCGCGATGTCGCCGGAGGCGGCATTGCTTCTTCAAAAAGGAATGGACGCGCTTCAGTCCAACGACGCGCTCGATCCCCAGGACGAAGGGTCGACAGCGCAGGCTATTGCCCTGCTTACGGACGCGACCCGTCTGGCACCCCAGTCCGAGCTCGCCTGGGGCGGCCTGGCGCTTGCCTATGCTGCCCGCCGCCGCAGTGCGCCGGTCGAGGAGCGGCCTGGGCTGGAAGCTAGAGGTCGGGCCGCCGCCGAGACAGCTTTGCGGCTCGACCCGACCGAGCCCCGTTCCCTTGCCGCTCTCCGCATTATGTCGCCGGTGTATCGGAACTGGCTGGAGGCCGAACGGGCCGCCCGCAGCGCTCTTTCCAAAAACGCAAGATTTCCGATCCTGCTGTTCGTTCTTTCGGACGTGCTGGGCAACGTGGGGCGCTGGCGCGAAGCGACGCAATTGTCGAACCGCCTCGACAGGAAGAAATTCCTGCTGCCGGGCGCAGAGCGCAAGGCGATCATCAACCTTTGGTCGTCTGGTGACCTGCAAGCCGCCGATGAAGCGATAAAGGCGGCCGTCGAACGCTGGCCCAAGCAACGCCAGGTGTGGCGCACACAAATTGCCTATCTGCTGTACAGCGGCCGTGCCTCCGAGGCGCTTACAGCTCTGAACGATGCTGATCAGCGGCCGCTCGACGTCCCGCCGGACGTGATCGCGGCGGCTAGCGCGACCGCCAGGGGTTTGATGGGCGAGATAAGCCGGAAAGACGCCATCGCCGCCAATCTGGCCTATTTGAAGACGACGCCCGGCGGGGCACTGCCGGTGGCGCAGGCGTGCGCCGCCATGGACGACAAGGTAACGAGCTACGACATCCTTGACGGCTATTATTTCGGCGAAGGCCGATGGGCCGGACTCGTGCCTCCGGCCGGCGACCAGGACAAGCAGACCAGTCCCCTCTTCCAGCCACCAATGCGCGGCTTATGGAGGGACTCGCGCTTCGCGGCGCTTGTCCGCAGGATCGGCCTTACCGACTATTGGCAACGATCCGGAACGCGGCCCGACTATTTGTCGGCCTAGCCAGTTCCAGTGAATGCAGTTCCCCATATGGGGGCAAAAGCATTCAACCCCCCTGTCCTACACCGCCGTCATTGGCTAGGCAGCGGCCATGATCGGCCGCGCTACTACCGTCCATCCTCCATCAGCCCGCAACGCCGTTAAATTCACCAACTTGGCCTCTGCCTCCATGCAAATAGTGAAGTTAAGGCCATGGGCTTGATCCCCGAACCGCTCCGAATCCCGGATTTCCGGGCCTTCTGGCTGGCCCGGCTGACGACGACGATCGGCCAGATGGCGATGGTCATCGTCATCGGCTGGCAGGTCTATGACATCGCCCGCGCCACCATGGACATCCGCGAAGCGGCCTTCCAGCTCGGCCTGATCGGCCTCGTTCAGTTCGTGCCCCTGTTCGTCCTGACCCCGATCAGCGGCTGGACCGCCGACCGGCTCGATCGCCGGCATGTCGCACGAGCCGTAATCCTGCTTGAATTGCTGTGCGCCCTGATCCTGTTCGGATCGACTTGGGGCGGATTCATCAGCTTGCCGATCCTGTTCGGCGTCGCTGCCCTGCTCGGTGTTGCCCGGGCGTTTGCCGGCCCCGCTCTCGGGGCCATGGCTCCCAATCTGGTGCCGCGCGAAATCCTGCCCAACGCCATCGCGCTGAGCTCGACCGCCTGGCAGGCCGGGGCCATCATCGGCCCCGCGCTCGGCGGCATCCTCTACGACGTCACTCCGCACCTGCCCTACGCCTTGAGCGCGCTTCTGTTCGCATTCTCCACGATTTGCCTGTTCACCATCAGCCCGCTCCCGCGCACCGCATTGAAGCCGGGCAGCCCGCTCAGGCAGATGGCCGATGGCCTGTCGTATGTCCGCCGCAACCGGCTGGTGCTCGGAGCGATCACCCTCGATCTGTTCGCCGTGCTGCTCGGCGGAGTGACTGCGATGCTGCCGCTCTACGCTCGCGACATACTTGAGGTCGGGGCCGACGGGCTCGGTCCGCTGCGCGCTGCACCCGCATTCGGTGCAACGCTCACCGCAATCTTCTTTTCGGTCCGTCCGCTGAAGACCAATGTCGGGGTGAAGATGCTTGCGGCGGTGGTGGTGTTCGGCGCCGCGACCGCAGTGTTCGGCTTTTCCCGGTCCTATATGCTGTCGCTGTCGATGCTGGCTCTACTGGGTGCCGCCGACATGTTCTCGGTTTACATCCGCCAGTCGCTTATCCAGCTGCACACGCCGGACGAAATGCGCGGACGGGTTGCTGCGGCCTCCACCCTGGCCATTTCCGCATCCAACGAGCTGGGCGAAACTCGCAGTGGCTTTACTGCAGCCCTGCTTGGGCCGGTGGCCGCGACCGTTGCCGGCGGGATCGCGGCGATTGGGGTCACCCTTCTTTGGGCCCTTTTGTTCCCGGAGCTTCGGCGGGCTCGAACATTTGAACTGGCGGCCGAGCTTCCGCCCGAAGATGCGGTCATCGCCGGCGGCGCCTGACCTTGTATCCATTCCGTCCAAATCTGATTTAGTGCCGCATTCCGAAAAGGAGATCCCTTCATGAAGGCCGCCAATATCCTCGAGACGATCGGCAACACGCCTCACATCCGCCTGAACCGCCTGTTCGATGGAAATGCCGAAGTGTGGATCAAGTCGGAGCGTTCGAACCCGGCGGCCTCGATCAAGGACCGCATCGCCCTCTCGATGGTCGAGGACGCCGAGCGCAGCGGCAAGCTGAAGCCCGGAGGTGTGATCGTCGAGCCGACCAGCGGCAACACCGGCATCGGCCTTGCCATGGTTGCGGCGGTGAAGGGCTACCGCCTCATCTTGGTCATGCCGGACAGCATGTCGATCGAGCGGCGGCGGCTCATGCTCGCCTATGGCGCGGAATTCGACCTCACCCCGCGCGAGAAAGGCATGAAGGGCGCAATCGCCCGCGCCGAGGAGATCATCGCCGAGACCCCGGGATCGTGGATGCCGCAGCAGTTCGACAACCCGGCCAATATCGATGTTCACGTCAAGACGACGGCCCGGGAGATCCTGGCCGACTTCGCCGATCAGCCGTTCGATGCGCTCATCACCGGTGTCGGGACCGGCGGCCACATCACCGGCTGCGCAAGGGTGCTGAAGCAGGCCTGGCCCTCGCTCAAGGTGTTCGCGGTCGAGCCGACCCTTTCGCCCGTGATTTCCGGCGGCCAGCCTTCGCCGCACCCGATCCAGGGCATCGGGGCCGGCTTCATCCCCGTTAACCTCGACGTATCGGTGCTCGACGGCGTGATTCAGGTCGCTCCGGAGGATGCCAAGGAAATGGCGCGCCGGGCTGCACGGGAAGAGGGCTTGCTGGTCGGCATTTC
>DASTVY010000312.1:0-12108 GCA_035758865.1 Sphingomicrobium sp.
GGCCGAGGGTTCGGTGACGTTCGACGGCCGAGACCTGTTCGCGATGGAGCCGCACGAGCGCGCCGCGGCGGGCATGTTCCTGGGTTTCCAATATCCGGTCGAGATTCCCGGCGTTTCCTACCTTCAGTTCCTGCGCGAGGCGTTGAATTCGCAGCGCCGCGCGCGCGGCGAAAAGGAGCTCAGCGGCGCCGAGTTCATCCGCCTGTCGAAGGACAAGGCCGCACTGCTTGGCATGGACGCGGAGATGCTGAAGCGCCCGGTCAACGTCGGCTTTTCCGGCGGCGAGAAGAAGCGCGCCGAGATGGTGCAGATGGGGATCATGGATCCCCGCCTCGCAATCCTCGACGAGACCGACAGCGGCCTCGACATCGACGCGCTCAAGGCCGTCGGTCACGGCATCAATGCGATCATGCGTGATCCGCAAAAGTCCGTGCTGCTGATCACCCATTACCAGCGGCTGCTCGACTATGTGACGCCGGACAAGGTGCATGTCCTGTCCCGCGGCAAGATCGTCCGTTCGGGCGGTCCCGAACTGGCCCACGAGCTCGAGCGTGAAGGCTATTCGGAGGCGGCTGCATGACCGAGCATCGCAGATTGTCCGGGGGACAATCGAGAAGCGGAGGGATGCCGACCCGCAAGCTGGAGGCCTATCGCTATGCCGACATCGACGCGCTGGCGTCGGTGTGGACGTCGCTTGCGGCGCCAGAACGGGTCGAAATTGCTGCGCAGCAAAGGCTGCAGCAAATCTGGCTGCCGAGCGGCGATGAGGTCGATGTGCGCCGCGTCGAAATGGTGGTCGGAGCCGAGGCGGTTGTGCGCATTTTTGCGCTTAACAATGCAGCGCGCTACGGCCGCTACGAGATTGACGTAACAATGCACGAAGGCGCGGACTTCGCGCTGTACGGGGCCAATATTGGCGGCGGCGAATCGACGCTGGAAATCCTCACTACCTTGAAGCATGTCGCGCCCGGAGCGACCTCGCACCAGACCATTCGAAGCGTGCTTGGCGACAAGGCCACCGGCAGTTTCCTCGGCCGCATTGAAGTGGCGCGCGAAGGGCAGCAGACCGATGCCGAGCAGTCCGTTAAAGCGATGCTGCTCGACCGCGGCGCAACCGCCAACGCCAAGCCCGAGCTGGAGATTTTCGCCGACGATGTGAAATGCGCCCATGGCGCGACGGTCGGCGAGCTTGACAGGAACCAGCTGTATTATGCTGCCGCACGCGGCCTCGATCCGGTGGCGGCGCGGGCGCTACTTCTGGAAGGCTTCGTCGCCGGCCTGTGGGACGAGATCGAGGGCGAGGACCAAGGCATCGCCGACATTGCGCGTGCGGCGCTGCGGAAGGTGGCGGCATGAACGTCCAGGCACCTCTCAATAGTGCGCTGGCGCTGCGCGACCAGTTCCCGGACATCCCGCCAGGCTGGCATTATCTCGATAGCGCCGCGACTGCTCAGAAGCCGCAGGCGGTGATCGACGCCATCACCCGCGCCTACGGCCATGATTATGCGACGGTCCATCGCGGCGTCTACGAGCGATCGGCGGCGATGACCGCGAGCTTCGAGGCGGCCCGCGCCGCCACCGCTTCCCTGATCGGCGGCGACGAATTTGAGGTGGTGTTCACGCGCGGAGCGACCGAGGCGATCAACCTGGTCGCCCGGACCTATCGCAACGGGGACCGCAAGCGTGTTCTGCTCAGCCAACTCGAGCATCACAGCAATATCGTGCCGTGGCAGCTGGCTGGCTACGAAATCGACGTCGTTCCGCTGACCGAGGACGGGCGGATCGACCTCGATGCCGCCGAGCGGATGGCGAGCGAAGAACATGCGGTCATCGCCTTCGCCCATGTTTCGAACGTTCTCGGCTCGATCCTCGATGCCAAACGCGCGGCTGGGATCGCCCACAAGGTCGGCGCCAAGCTGCTGCTCGACGGCTGTCAGGCCGCGCCGCGCATTCCGGTCGACGTCGCGGCGATCGGCGCCGATTTCTATGCTTTTTCGGCGCACAAGATTTACGGGCCGAGCGGGATCGGAGCGCTGTGGGCGCGGAAGGAAATCCTCGAAACCATGCCGCCCTGGCAGGGCGGCGGGGCGATGATTGATCGCGTCACCTTCGAAAAGACGACCTATCTGCCCGCACCATCGCGGTTCGAGGCGGGGACGCCGCATATTACCGGTGCGGTCGGCTTCCATGCGGCGATCGACTGGGTGAATGGGATCGGCCTCGACGCGATCCACGCGCATGAAAGCGAGTTGGTGACGGAATGCCGCGCTGCGCTACGCGACGTCGAAGGTATTACCCTGTTCGGGCCGGAGGACAGCGCGGGCATCGTTAGCTTCGCATTGGACGGCGTGCACCCGCACGACATCGGCACCATTCTCGACGATGCCGGCGTGGCGGTCCGCGCCGGCCACCATTGTGCCCAGCCCTTGATGGACTATCTCGGCGTTCCGGCCACCGCCCGCGCCAGCTTCGCCGCGCACAGCGACGCAAGCGACATCGCAGCGCTGGTGCGCGGCCTGGATAAAGTGAAGCGGATATTCGGATGACGATGGGCGAAGAGAAGAAGATCGAGGTGGAAGAGGTCGACGGCGTCGATACTCCGCCGCGCGCCCGGGTCACTCCGGAAACGGCTGCTGAGACTTTTGGGCGCAAGCGCGACTACCTGGCGGGCTTTTTGGCCGAGAAGAAGCCCGAGCCCGACAAGGGCGGTCCAGGCGGCGAGCTTCAGGAAGCGGTGATCGAGGCGCTGAAATCGATCTACGATCCGGAAATCCCGGTCGACATCTATGAGCTTGGGCTGATCTATGACGTGTCGATCAGCGAGGACGGCGACGCGGTCGTTACGATGACGCTGACCACTCCGCACTGCCCGGTTGCGGAGTCCATGCCGGCTGAGGTGGAGCTCCGGGTCCTGTCGGTCCCGGGCATTCGCGACGCTGAGGTCAAGCTGGTGTGGGATCCACCCTGGGACCCGTCGAAGATGAGCGACGAGGCACGCCTCGAACTGGGAATGCTGTAAATGAACAAGCCGACCAAAGTCCGTGAGCGCCCCGCCGCAATCACGCTTACCCCTGCCGCAGAGGCGCGCATCGCCGAGCTGATGGCCAAGGCGCCCGAAGGATCGATCGGCGTGAAGCTGTCGACGCCTCGCCGCGGCTGCTCCGGTCTCGCCTATTCGGTCGACTATGTCAGCCTTGAGAATGCGTTCGATGAGAAGATCGAGACTCCGGGCGGAAATTTCTACGTCGACGGCGCTTCGATCCTCTACCTGATCGGCAGCCGCATGGACTGGAAGGACGACGATTTCGCCGCCGGCTTCGTGTTCGACAATCCCAATGCCAAGGGCGCCTGCGGCTGCGGAGAAAGCTTCACCGTCTAGGCGAAAATCTGTTAAAGCAGCCGGGAAGGGAGAACGTCATGCGCCTTCTCTTTCCAGTATCTATTGCCGTGGCCATAGCAGCGAGCGCGCCGGCGCAGCCGGGCGTGGTCACCGCTCCGTCACAGCATAAGTCCAATATGTTGCAGGGTTCGGATTGCCCGAACCCATCGAGCCATTTTGCGCGCAACGGCAGCGTCTGGCGGCAGGTGCCGCTCGAACCCAAAAGACTCACCGAGCTTCCGCCGGCCGACACATATGCGGCCGTCTATCACCTCGATGAGCGGGGCTGCATGGTGCCCGTCAAGTATCGCGACGTTCGCCGCTGACGTTGCCTCGGCGCAAATCGTTCGTCCGCTTTCCCGAATGATGCTATGAACCGACCCTTCGAACCGCTGCAGGGGGTCGGGCCATGCGCGCGCTGTTCATGGGCTTTTCGCTCATCGCTTATGCGATTTTTCTAGCGACGTTCCTCTACTTGATCGGCTTTGTCGGGGATTTGTCGATCCTGCCGATCACCGTTGACCGGGGCCCGATTGCATCCCCCAGCACGGCACTCGTCATTGATTTGGCGCTCATCGCCCTGTTCGGTGTCCAGCACAGCGTCATGGCGCGGCAGGGATTCAAACGGGCGTGGACCAAGATCGTCCCCTGGCCGGTCGAGCGCAGCGTCTATGTGATCTTTGCAAGCGCGGTCCTCATCATACTGTTCTCATTCTGGCGGCCGATTTCGGGCGACGTGTGGAACGTCATCAATCCGCTCGGCCAAACAATAATTTGGGCAATGTTCGCCGCTGGATGGGGAATCGTGCTGTTGAGCACCTTCCTCATCAACCATTTCGAGTTGTTCGGTTTGCAGCAGGCGTGGTTCCACCTGCGCGGTCGCGAGCATGCTGCCCCGATCTTTCATCAGCCACTGCTTTATAAATGGGTGCGACACCCACTCTATCTCGGCTTTTTCATCGCCTTTTGGGCAACCCCGCAGATGAGTTACGGCCATCTGCTGCTCAGCATCGGCGTGTCGATCTACATGTTGATCGCCATCCGCTACGAGGAGCGTGATCTCGTCCAACTGTTTGGCGTCCAATATGTCGAATATCGCACCCGAGTTGGAATGCTCATTCCCGGGATTGGCCGACGCAGCTAGGCCGTCAGAAGCCGAGACTGTAACGGATCGCAGCACCAAGGTCGGTGTCGGCTGCGGCGACATGGCCGGGCTGACGCCGTGCAAAAAGATTGGCACCGAGCCAGCCCCGCCCGACCTCGGTCGAATAGCTTAGCTCGCCGTCGATCTCGCGGCCCGAGGGCGTGAAGCCCAGTTGCTCGACGCTGCTGCTCGCCTGCCGGGTGACATAGTCATAGCCGGTTGGAAGAAGCATCGACATTCCGCCACTCTCGACCCGCAGCGGCTGGGCGATCCTGATGCCGAACCGGTCGGCGCGGCGGAGCAGCCCATATTTGGCCAGGTCGAACGAATAGGCCGCGGTTGTGAATTGCCCGCTGGCGAAGTCGGTCCAGCCGCGACGGCCCATGATCGTCGCCGACCATCCGCTTCCGAGATTGCGGCGAGCCTCCACGTCAAGGAACAGGCTCGACGATCCGCTGGAGCCGTAGAGCGTTCCAAGCCGTCCGCCGAGCAGCGTGTCCTTCTCCTCCAGCCGGCTCAGTCCGATCGATGCCCAGCTGTTGTCGCCAAAGCGCCGGTCGAGGGTCAGGCTGGTCCAGCGATACGGCGCGTCGTCGGAACTGATCTTCATATCCTGCCAGACCTTACCCTCTTCCGAGGCGATCGTGGCTCCGGCAAAGCCGAGGTCGCGACGCATCGCTACTCCGGTGCCGCTCCGCGTCTGGAAGCCGGGATCGCCGCTGACATCGCGAGCGACGAGGAACGCACCCCGTTCGGCCTGCGTCAGCTGCCGTTCCAGATCCTTGGCGCCATGGCCGATGCCGAAGCTGGCCTTGGTCTTCGAATCCAGTTGCGCGATGGCCGAGCCTGCGACCAGCCGCGAGCGGCGCGCGTCGTTCGGCCCGATGGCCAGGCTCATCATGTCGAAGATCCCAGGTGCTCCGGGACGCTCGGCGACGCTCATCGCCACCGACAATTGGCCGGCCTGCACCGCTGCACCCTGCACATGGGAGGCCAGCGAGCGCTCGAGCGGACGACGCACGTCGGCGGTGCGCATGCCCCTGGCGAGGTTCATCGCAAAGGCGCGGCTGTAGCCATCGAGGATGATCGCACCCATTCCCCCCTCAGCGCCGCTGTCGCCCGCGGCTTCGGGCAAATCGCCTGCTACGCTGGCGTCGGTCACTTCGGTCTCCGAACCCGCGAGGCTGGTCGTCCCGACCGGCTGGAAGGCTCGGGTGATATTGAGGCGGCCCTGGCCGTAAACCCTATCGTCGCCGGCAGCGCCAAGGTCATCGGCCGTGCGGAACAGGATTTCGACGATCTCACGCGCGGTCAGGTTGGGGAATGCCTGGGCCATCAAGGCGACTGCGCCGGTGATGATCGGGGCCGAGAAGCTGGTGCCCGAATAGAGATAGCCGGTTCCGGTATTGTCGATGGTCCGGACCCGATAGCCGAGCGCCGCAAGATACCAGTTCTGCCCGTTTCCTGCCTCGTTGGAGAAGTCGGAAAGCAGATTGAGGTTGGTGCCGGTGCCGTCGGCGACCCCCACCGATCCGGCAATGATCACCTGTCCGGGGAAAGTCTGTGCCGGGACCAGCGCGAAGGGATCCGCATTTGCTCCCTTGACCGGGTCCTCGCCGTCGTTGCCCGCCGAAATGACGATGATGATCCCCGCGTTGATCGCGCGCTGCATTGCCGACATCAGCTGGCTGCCCGGCGCGGATCCGCCGAGCGACAGGTTGATCACCTTGGCTCCGGCGACGCGAGCCGCATCCACGCCCTCGGCGATCGCGGTGTCGTAGAATTCGCAGCCGTCGCTATTGTCGCAGCTGCCGGGATTGTCGGAACGGAACGACAGGATGGTGGCGTTGAAGGCAACGCCGACCACTTGGGCGTCGTTTCGAGCGGCGGCAGCGGTGGCCGCAACCGCCGTGCCATGCCCGTCATCGTCGCCGAGCGCCCGGTTGCCCGCGACATCGCGGCTCGCCGGATCGATCCGTCCGCTGAACTCGGCCAGGTTGGGGTTGATGCCGCTATCGACGATGGCAAGCTTGATGCCCCTGCCGGTTGCTCCGTCCTGCCAGGCGGTAATGGCGCCCGAGCTCACTGCGCCGTTCGAGCGCTGATACTCCGCCGTGTTGAAGTCCGTCTCCTCGGGCGGAGGCGACGTTGGAGGCGGGCTGCTCGAAGGCGGAGCCGCAGCTGAAGGAGGTGGGGGTGTCGAGCCGATTCCGCCTCCGCCTCCGCCCCCGCCGCAGGCCGAAACCGCCAATATCAGCCCGCACGCGGTCGACGCCAGATACCGGTTACTCATTACGCAATCCCCACCAAGTCGCTGGAACTTAACGACTTTTCCCTATTGCTCTATGATTAATGAATCCTTTCATTTTGCTGAAGGGACCAAGCGGTCTAGGACGCGCACGCTCATGAACCCGCGCTTTTCCCCCTTGTTCGGCCATGTCACCGACTGGATCTTCGATCTCGATAATTGCCTCTATCCCGCGTCCACCGGCCTGTTCGAGCTCATCGACCAGCGCATGGGCGGCTATATCGAGCGGCTGCTCGGCTGCGACCCCGCCGAAGCCAAGCGCGTCCAGAAGGCGCATTTCCATGAGCATGGAACCACGCTCGCCGGCCTGATGCGCGAGCATGACGTCGATCCGCATCATTTCCTGGAAGACGTGCACGCCATCCCCCTGGATCGCGTCGAGAGCGATGAACGGCTGGCACTGGGGCTCGCCCGCCTGCCCGGCCGCAAGCTGGTCTACACCAACGCCGACGAGCCTTACGCCCGACGAGTGTTGGAAGCATTGGGTGTCGGCGAACATTTCGCGGAGCTGCACGACATTCACGCGGCCGAGCTCCGTCCAAAACCCGACCGTCACGGCTATGAGCTGATGCTGGCCCGGTTCGGGATCGATCCCGGGCGCGCTGCGATGATCGAGGACATGGCCCAGAATCTTCGGCCGGCGAAAGAGCTGGGAATGATCACGGTGTGGGTCGACAACGGCTCCGAACGCGGCAATCACGGCCACCACCCCGATTTTATCGACCTCACCATCGCCGACGTGGGCGAGTGGCTCGAGGAGATGCTTGGAGAGACTGAATGACGACCGACCTTAAATCGACGATCGAGGGCGCATGGGACAGTCGCGATTCGATCGATCTCAAGGACCGGTCGCTCAATGAGGCGGTCGAGGCTGCGATTCTCCGCCTCGACAGCGGGGAAGAACGAGTCGCTGAAAAGATCGACGGTGTGTGGCGCGTCAACCAATGGCTGAAGAAAGCGGTGCTGCTCAGCTTCCGCCTGAACCCGATGGAAGCCATTGCCGGCGGCCCCGGCGGAGCCGCCTGGTGGGACAAGGTCCCGTCGAAGTTTCTCGGCTGGGGTCCGGAAAGCTTCGCCAAGGCGGGATTCCGGGCGGTGCCCGGGGCAATCGTCCGCCGAGGCGCCTATGTCGCCCCGGGAGCGGTGCTGATGCCCAGCTTCGTGAACCTCGGCGCCTATGTCGGCGAAGGGACGATGGTCGACACCTGGGCGACGGTCGGAAGCTGTGCCCAGATCGGCCGTAACGTCCATATATCGGGCGGCGCGGGGATTGGCGGGGTGCTCGAACCGCTGCAGGCCGGTCCGGTAATCATAGAAGACAATTGCTTCGTCGGCGCCCGTTCCGAAGTCGCTGAAGGAGTCGTGGTCGAAGAAGGGGCGGTCCTGTCGATGGGCGTGTTCCTTGGTGCGTCGACCAAGATCGTCGACCGGGCGACAGGCGAAGTCATCTATGGCCGCGTACCGGCCTATTCGGTCGTCGTTCCCGGCACTCTTCCCAGCGACAAGGGTGGCCCGGCCCTCGCCTGCGCGGTGATCGTGAAGCGCGTCGACGAACGCACTCGGTCCAAGACCAGCATTAACGAGCTCCTGCGCGACTAGACCATAAACGCTACTTATTGCCTATGGCCCGCCTTTGGTTGGGCTGCAGAGGCAATTCTCCCTAAACGCCATAAGGCAACAGGAGTTTGCCAATGGCTACGCTCAGCAAGGATTGCTTTGATCGCAAGGTACAGGACGCCAGCCGCGACGCGGCCGGCTACGCCCAGCCCATGATCAACCAGCAAATGATTGGCCGCGAATGGGTCATCCTGCTGATCCTGGCGGTCATCTGGGGTGGCGCCTTCATGTTCATCGGTGTGGCAGTGCGGCACGTCGACCCGCTGACCTATGTCTGGCTACGGCTGACCATCGCCGCGGGCGCCATGTTCCTGTTCCTGAAGCTCAAGGGCCAGCAGCTCGACCTGCCGCGCGAAGTGTGGGGATCGATCCTGCTTCTGGCGCTGCTCAACAATGCGCTGCCGTTCACGCTGTTCGGCTGGGGCCAGACTCACATCGCCAGCGGGCTCGCCTCGATCCTCAACGCAACCACGCCGATCTGGGGCGTGCTCGTCGCCCACTTCTTCACGGCTGACGAGCGGATGACCCCGCGCAAGATCGCCGGCGTGCTGCTCGGCTTCGCCGGCGTTGCAACGATGATCGGACCGATGCTGCTCGCCAAGGTCGGCACTGACGCGCTGGCGCAGCTCGCCTGCATTGCCGCCGCGCTGAGCTATGCCTTTGCGGCGGTCTGGGCCCGGCGGTTCCGCCGAATGGGCGTTTCGCCCATGTCGGTCACCACCGGACAGCTCACCGCGGGCGCGCTGATGATGCTCCCGCTGGCGCTTCTGGTCGACCAGCCCTGGACCCAGCCACTGCCGCCGCTCACCGCCTGGGGAGCGATCGTCGCGCTTGCATTGTTGTGCACAGCCTTTGGCTATGTGCTCTATTTCCGGCTGATCGAAACAGCCGGCGCGACAAATGCGCTTCTCGTGACGTTGCTCGTGCCGCCCTTCGCCATCCTGTTCGGAAGCCTGTTCTTGGGTGAAGTGCTCGCCCGACAGGACTTCATCGGGCTGGCCCTGATCGCCTTGGGCCTGGCCGCGATCGACGGCCGCCTGCTTAAGTTGATTTCGGCAGGCTCAGTTCGGCAAGCAGCTTAGTCGCCTCCTCACCGGTCCAGTCGAGGTCTCCGACGTAGCGCCAGACCTCTTTGCCCTGGGCGTCGTAGAGTATGGTCGTGGGCAGGACCTGGACGTTGAGGGCCGACGTCAGCTCCATCTTCTCGTCGTGATAGGCGGCAAAGCGCCCGATATCGCGTTCGCCCAGGAAAGCGTCCACCGAACCCTGCGGCGCCGTGTCCTGGCTGACGGCAATGATTCCAAGCTTGCCTTCATCGGCATGAGCCTGCTCCAGCTGCTGCAAAGTCGGCAGCTCCTTGATGCAGGGCGCGCACCAGCTGGCCCATAGATTGACCAGTACGGGTGTTCCCTTGAACTTCGCCAGGTTGAATTCGCCGCCGTCGGGATCCTTGAATTTGACCACCGGCGCGTCCTCCCCCTTGTGGCTGCGGTCGATGCCCTTCACGCCCTCCGCATCGCCAGCCGATGCTTGAGGCTCCGACGCCTTTTGCCTATCGCAGCCCGCGGCCATTGGAAGGGTCAGCGCGAAGAGGAGAGGGACGATCAGCCGCACGGGCAACTCCAATCTGATGTGGGGCGGGCGCTTTGCGGGCGGCCCGGCCGCGGTAATGCGCGAGATAAATGCCTCGATCGCAGTCGACAAGCGATTGTGGCGCGAGGACATCCGCGCAAGCCGGGCCCATGCGGCAATGCTGGCGAAGCAGGGCATCCTGTCGGCGGACGACGCCAAGGCAATCGACGATGGATTGCTGCAGGTCGCCGCCGAGATCGAGGCGGGGAAGCTTGAGGAAGATCCGGCGCTGGAAGACATCCACATGCATGTCGAGCACCGGCTCGCCGAATTGATCGGCGATGCGGCGGGAAGGCTGCACACGGCCCGGTCGCGGAACGACCAGGTGGCGACCGACTTCAGGCTGTTCGTTCGCAATTCTATCGACGAGGCGGTCGCCGGGATCGATGCGCTGGAATCGGTGCTCCTGCAACGCGCCGAAGAGCATGCCGAAACGGTGATGCCCGGCCTAACTCACCTGCAGTCGGGTCAGCCCGTAACTCTGGGTCACCATCTGCTTGCCTATCGCGAGATGCTGGTCCGCGACCGAAGCCGGTTCGTCGATGCAAGGGCGCGGATGAATGAATCGCCGCTGGGGAGCGCCGCCCTGGCGGGAACGGGCTTCAACCTCGATCGCGGCGACACGGCATCCGCGCTCGGCTTTGACCGTCCGACCGCGAACAGCCTGGATGCGGTCAGCGACCGTGATTTTGCGGTCGACTATCTCCATGCCACCGCCCTCTGCTCGGTGCATTTGTCGCGCCTCGCAGAGGAAATCATCCTGTGGGCGTCGCAACCGTTCGGCTTCGTCAAACTGCCCGACGCCTGGTCGACCGGGTCGTCGATCATGCCCAACAAGCGCAATCCGGACGCTGCCGAGCTTGTTCGGGGCCACAGCGCCAGGATCGTCGGCGATCTGGTCGCCTTGCTGGTCCTGCTGAAAGGCCTGCCGCTGGCCTATGCCAAGGACCTCCAGGACGACAAGCCGCCCCTGTTCGACGCGCACGACCTCCTGGCGCTTAGCCTTGCCGCGATGACTGGGATGATCGCCGATCTCGAATTCGTGCCGCAGCGGATGCGGGCGGCTGCAGCAGCCGGTCATGCCACCGCGACGGATCTGGCCGACTGGCTCGTTAGCGAGGCAGGCGTGCCGTTCCGGGAAGCTCATCATATTTCGGGCCGGGCCGTTGCCGCCGCCGAGGCTGAGGGCAAGTCTCTCGACGAGCTGACGCTCGATCAATTGAAGTCCATCGATCCGCGCATCGACGAGCGGGTATTGGCGCATCTTTCGGTCGAGGCCTCGGTCGCAGCGCGTCGCTCCGCTGGCGGGACTGCTCCGGAACGGGTACGAGAGGCGATTGCCGCGGCGCGTCAGCAAATCGCCGCACGGGAGGAACAATGATCAAGCGGCTTGCCCTGGCATTCCTGACGCTTGTCGTGGCATCCTGCGGCAGCGTTTCGGACCTGCAGCCCCAGGCTGGCAAATCGCTCCCGCAAAAGCCGGCACTCGCCGCGCGGCCACTGACCGCCAACGAGCTGCTCGACCTCCCGACGCAGGCCGATCCGAGGCGCGTCGACGAGCTCAACAAGAAGGGCGACGTACGCGAGCCTGATCGCTTCGACCTGCCGCCCCCCGATGGCGAGGCCGTTCCGCCCCCGCTTGCTGAACCCACCACCGAGCAGGAACCTCAGACCTGATGAGCCATAGGCCCGTCCGCAAGGCGATCTTTCCGGTCGCGGGGCTCGGCACGCGCTTGCTGCCGGCAACCAAGACAATGCCCAAGGAGATGCTGACGATCGTCGATCGGCCGCTGATCCAATATGCGGTCGACGAAGCGCGCGAGGCGGGGATCGAGGAGATGATCCTCGTCACCGGTCGGGGGAAGTCGAGTTTGGTGGATTATTTCGATACTAGCTTCGAGCTTGAGGCCGTCATGGAAAAAGCGGGCAAGAGCCTCGAGCCTTTGGCTCCTGCGCGGGCACGTCCGGGAGAGATTGTTTCCGTCCGGCAGCAGCAGCCGCTCGGCTTGGGCCACGCAGTCTGGTGCG
>DASTVY010000319.1:0-8042 GCA_035758865.1 Sphingomicrobium sp.
GACGTGAAGGGCGAAATCCTCGAGCTCAAGAACACCATCAACACGATGGTTGACCAGCTGAACGGCTTTGCATCGGAAGTTAGCCGTGTCGCTCGCGAGGTCGGGACCGAGGGTAAGCTGGGCGGCCAGGCGCAGGTGCCGGGTGTTGCCGGGACGTGGAAGGACCTGACCGACAACGTCAATTTCATGGCCGCCAATCTGACCGGCCAGGTGCGCAACATCGCCGAGGTGACGACGGCGGTCGCGTCGGGCGACCTGTCCAAGAAGATCACCGTCGATGTGAAAGGGGAAATCCTCGAGCTCAAGAACACCATCAACACGATGGTCGACCAGTTGAATGGGTTCGCTTCCGAGGTGACCCGCGTCGCGCGCGAGGTCGGTACCGAAGGACGTCTCGGCGGCCAGGCCCAGGTGGAAGGTGTTGGCGGGACCTGGAAGGACTTGACCGACAATGTGAACCTTATGGCCGACAATCTGACCGGCCAGGTGCGCAATATCGCCGAAGTCACCACCGCCGTGGCGCGCGGTGACCTTTCGAAGAAGATCACGGTCGACGTTAAGGGCGAGATCCTCGAGCTCAAGGACACCATCAACGTGATGGTCGACCAGCTCAACTCGTTCGCTTCGGAGGTCACCCGCGTTGCGCGCGAGGTCGGCACCGAAGGTCGCCTAGGCGGACAGGCACAGGTCGAAGGCGTCGCCGGCACCTGGAAGGACTTGACCGACAATGTGAACGCAATGGCCGGAAACCTGACGGGCCAAGTGCGCAACATCGCGGAAGTGACCACTGCCGTCGCGCGCGGCGATTTGTCGAAAAAGATCACTGTCGAAGTGAAGGGCGAGATCCTGGAGCTCAAGGACACCATCAACGTGATGGTCGACCAGCTCAACTCGTTCGCTTCCGAGGTCACCCGCGTTGCACGCGAGGTAGGTACCGAAGGCCGTCTCGGCGGTCAGGCGCAAGTCGTGGGCGTCGGCGGCACCTGGAAGGACCTTACAGACAATGTGAACGCGATGGCCGCGAACCTGACCGGCCAGGTGCGCAACATCACCGAGGTGACGACGGCGGTCGCGTCGGGCGACCTGTCGAAGAAGATCACCGTCGATGTGAAGGGCGAGATCCTGGAGCTCAAGAACACCATCAACACGATGGTCGACCAGCTCAATAGCTTCGCCTCGGAGGTGACCCGCGTGGCCCGCGAAGTCGGCACGGAGGGCAAGCTGGGCGGGCAGGCGCAGGTTCGGTGGGTCGCCGGCACGTGGAAGGACCTGACCGACAACGTCAACCTGATGGCCGACAATCTGACTGGTCAGGTGCGCAACATCGCCGACGTCACAACCGCCGTCGCGCGGGGCGACCTGTCGAAGAAGATCACGGTCGACGTGAAGGGCGAGATTCTCGCCCTCAAGAACACCATCAACACGATGGTCGATCAGCTGAACTCCTTCGCTAGCGAGGTGACGCGTGTTGCGCGCGAAGTCGGTACCGAGGGCAAGTTGGGCGGACAGGCGCACGTCCCCGGTGTCGCCGGCACGTGGAAGGACCTGACCGACAACGTCAATTTCATGGCCACTAACTTGACCAACCAAGTCCGCGGTATCGCCGATGTCGTGACCGCGGTTGCCCAAGGCAATCTGAAGCGGAAGCTGACCTTCGACGCCAAGGGCGAGATTGCGGCCTTGGCCGAAACCATCAATGGCATGATCGAGACGCTGTCGACCTTCGGCGACCAAGTGACCAACATGGCCCGCGAAGTCGGCGTCGAGGGCAAGCTCGGCGGTCAGGCTCGCGTACCGGGCGCGGCCGGCCTGTGGAGAGACCTGACCGACAACGTCAACCAGCTCGCCGCCAACCTCACCAATCAGGTCCGGTCGATCGCCGAGGTGGCGACGGCGGTGACCAAGGGCGACCTTACTCGGTCGATCGCCGTGGAAGCGTCCGGCGAGATGGCTGCGCTCAAGGACATCATCAACGAGATGATCCTCAACCTTAAGGAACAGACCCTGAAAAATGCCGAGCAGGATTGGTTGAAGACCAATCTCGCACGGTTCAGCCGGATGCTTCAGGGCGAACGCGATCTTTCGACCATTTCCAACCTGATCATGTCCGAGCTCGCGCCCCTTGTGAACGCGCAATATGGCGTGTTCTACGTCACTAAGCAGGAGGAAGAGCAGACCAGCCTGGAGCTGGTGGCAAGCTATGGTGCTGGAAGCCAGAAGGCTCTGAGCAAGCAATTCGCGCTACGCGAGGGACTGATCGGCCAGGCTGCCGCCAACAAGCAGCCGATGCGCCTCACCAAGGTGCCCGGCGACTATATCAAGATCGGATCGGGCCTCGGAAAGGGCGCGCCGGTCAACATCAACATCCTTCCAGCGCTGTTCGAGGACCAGGTGAAGGCGGTTATCGAACTGGCTTCCTTCGAGGAATTCAACGAGACGCATCACAGCTTCCTCAACCAGCTGATGGAAACGGTTGGTATCGTGCTCAACACGATCGCGGCGACAATGCGCACCGAGGAACTGCTCAAGGAATCGCAGCTTCTGACGCAGGAACTGCAGGCGCGCCAAACGGAGCTCACGACCAAGCAGGAAGAGCTTCATGCGACCAACGAGGAGCTGCAGGAAAAGGCGCAGCTGCTCGAAAATGAAAAGCGGCAGGTCGAGGCGAAGAACTTCGAGATTGAGATGGCCCGCCGTGCGGTCGAGGAAAAGGCCGAGCAGTTGGCCCTGACCTCCAAATATAAGTCCGAGTTCCTGGCGAATATGAGCCATGAACTCCGTACTCCACTCAATTCGCTGCTGATCCTTTCCAAGTTGCTTGCTGACAACCAGCAGGGCAACCTCAACGAGAAGCAGACGGAGTTTGCCCGCACGATCCACTCGGCTGGCACCGACCTGCTCAACCTCATCAACGATATTCTCGACCTGTCGAAGATCGAATCCGGTACCGTCTCAATCGAATTGGGCGACATGCCGATGGCAGGTCTCAAGCAGCACATGGAACGGACCTTCCGTCAGCTGGCTTCCGAAAAGGGGCTGCACTTCGAAGTCGATTTCGACGGCGACCTGCCGCCGACCATCCGCACCGACGAGAAACGGCTGCAGCAGATTGTCCTCAATCTGCTCTCGAATGCCTTCAAATTCACGTCGCATGGCGGGGTCACAATGTCGGCCCGCCCGGCGACCAGCGGCTGGAGTCCGAGCCACCCGATCCTGCGTGAAGTCGATATGGCGATCGAGATCGCGGTCAGCGATACCGGCATCGGCATTCCCCATGACAAGCAGAGGCTGATCTTCGAGGCCTTCCAGCAGGCCGACGGCACAACCAGCCGCAAATATGGCGGGACCGGCCTTGGCTTGTCGATCAGTCGCGAAATCGCACGCTTGCTCGGCGGCGAACTGCAGGTTCGATCGGTCCCCGGTGAAGGCTCGACATTCACGCTCTATGTGCCGATGCAGGCCGCTCCGACCTTGGTCCTTCCGCAGGCGGTTTCGGCGACCACCATAGCAACCGAGCCATCCCCGCTTAGCTATGCCCCTCCTGACGATCGCGATGAGCTAAATGGCAAGCCCTTCGTCCTGATTGTCGAAGATGACCCAACCTTTGCGACGGTGCTGCTGGAATTGGCCCATGAAGCGGGACTGAAAGGCGTCATTTCCTCGGCCGGTTCGGGCACTGTGGCGATGGTCCGCAAGATGCAGCCCCATGCAATCACGCTCGACTTGGGCCTATCCGACATCGACGGCTTCGTCCTACTCGACCTGCTGCGCCATGAGCCCGATACGGCCAACATCCCGGTTCATGTCATTTCCGGTGCCGACCAGGCGGCGCACGCCCTGACGATTGGAGCCAGTGGAGTGACCAAGAAGCCGGCCGAACGCGACGAACTGGTGCAGCTGTTCGCGGGCATCAGTGAACAAATAAGGAAAGCACCGCCGAAGAAGGCGGGGTCGCGGCGCGCGGCGGGCGCCAAGCGGGCAGCAATTCCTGAGTTGGCAGGCAAGCGCATCCTGATCATCGACGACGATATTCGCAATATATACTCGCTGACCAGCGTCCTCGAGGCGCACGACGTCAAGGTCCGGCACGCGGAGCGCGGATCAGAAGGCATAGCCATCCTAGAAACCGCTGCGGATATCGATGTGGCCTTGGTCGACATCATGATGCCCGACATGGACGGCTATGAAACCATACGGCAGATCCGTTCAAAGGCCGGCATCGGCGAGATCCCGCTGATTGCCGTGACCGCCAAGGCCATGAAGGGCGACCGGCAGAAATGCCTCGATGCCGGCGCTTCCGACTATATCGCCAAGCCGGTCGACATCGACCTGTTGCTGGCACTGATGCGGGTTTGGATCGGCCGGTCACGCAGCGCCGCCCGGCCAAAGGCCAAACGGTCAGCGGTCAAGGCAGCCTGATCCTGTGCGCGAGTATCCCAAGATGACATCTGTGTCGAAGGCCACGCGAAACAAGGAGTCGACCAGGGCGCGGATCCTGCTGGTCGACGACGACGAGCGAAACCTGCTCGCCCTGTCCGAAGTGCTCGGTGGATTAGCCGAGATTGTTACGGCCGCGTCGGGCCGGGAAGCCCTTCGGCACCTACTCAAGAATGATTTCGCCGTCATCCTGCTCGATGTCTTCATGCCGGGGATGGATGGCTATGAAACTGCGCAACTGATTAGATCTCGCGACCAGACTGCGCGTATTCCGATCATATTCCTGTCCGCCGTGAACAAGGAAACCGAACACCTGATGCGAGGCTATGCGATGGGTGCGGTCGATTACGTATTCAAGCCGGTCGATCCGATCATCCTTCAGTCAAAGGTAGGAGTGTTCGTCGATCTCTATCGAATGCGTGCCGAGGTCGAGGAACGAGCTCGTATCGAGCAGGCGCTGCTGGACGCCAACCTCAAGGCAAAGAATGACAAGCTGATCGCCGAACGCGAGCTGCGCCTTGCCGAGCAACGGCAGGCCGCGATCGTCGCGTCCTTGCCGCTCGTTCTTTACCTTGAGCCGTTCAACCTTCGGCCTCGTCGCCCAACATTCGTCAGCAACAACCTGATCGAGGTCTCGGGTTATATGCCCGCGGATGTCGAACGTGAGCCCGAATTCTGGGAAAGCCGCATCCATCCCGAAGACCGCCCAAGGGTGCTGGCCGCTCTGGAAGAGCGCGAGCAAGCCGGCCACTGGTCTATTCAATATCGCTGGCGGTGTGCCGACGGTGGATACAAGCATCTGCACGATCAGGCCGTACTGCTCCGAGCTCGCGACGGAGCGCCAGTCGAATATGCTGGCTCATTCTCCGACATCAGCGAGCGAAAGGAGCTGGAGGGACAGCTACTCCAGGTCCAGAAAATGGATGCGCTGGGTCAACTTACCGGCGGCATCGCTCATGACTTCAACAACCTGCTGGCGTCTGTCTTAGGCGGTATCCAGCTTCTGCAGCGGCGCCTGGAACTGGGCGAGCGCGACAAGCTGATCATCGACCAGATGCAACATGCCGCCCAGCAAGGAGCAGAACTGGTGCGCCGCCTGATGGCGTTCGCCCGTAAGCAGGACCTGACCCCGACCAGCGTCGACCCGCAGGCTTTGTGTAATTCCGTTACCGCTCTAATCGAGCCGACCTTGGGCGGCATCGTCGTCTTGGAGTGCGCCCCGCCAGACACCGACCGATACCTTTTCGTGGACAAGTCCCAGTTGGAACTCGCGCTGGTCAATCTGATCCTTAATGCCCGCGACGCCATGCCCAAAGGTGGCAAGGTTTGCATTTCGATAGACGAAATGGAGGATGAGCATTCGGCGATATTCATCCGGATAAGGGTTCGGGACGACGGCGATGGTATCGAACCTGCCCTGTTGGACCGCATTACCGAGCCATTCTTCACGACCAAGGAGGCAGGCAAGGGAACCGGGCTCGGCCTGTCGATGGTGATGGGGTTCGTCCAACAATCCGGAGGTCGCTTTAAGGTCGAAAGCGAAGTTGGACAGGGCACGATGATCGAGTTGTTGCTGCCCTCCACATTGCAGCCACCTGCAAACATATCAGACGAACCGATAGGGCCGGACGCGCCGGTGAAGAGCCGCCTCATCCTGCTAGTCGACGACGACGACGCAGTGAGGACGGTATTGTCCGAGCAGCTACGCGATCTCGGAATGGAAGTTGAGACAGCGTCGAGCGGTCAGCAGGCAATTCAGCATTTGCGTCAGAGCGCGCGCGGATATGACCTGCTGCTTACCGATTATGCGATGCCCGGACTCAACGGAATAGAAACGATCAGGTCCGTTCGGGAGGTGCGGCCCGAAATCCGCGCAATTTTGATGACAGGTTATGCCGAGGATGCGGCCATCGATGAATTGGACCAGGTGGCCATCCTGCGAAAGCCCATCGATCCCGCGGCACTCACCAAATCACTGGCTTGTCATTCGGACCCCTAACCCTGCCATTGGCATCCCGGTCGGCTGATTTACCTTCAGAGAAGGCCGAACCAAGTGGCGGTGGCTTGACCGGAAACCGCCACGAGGACCATGTTCCGGAACAATGGGGGCCGAGCATGTCTTTCATCGATCGACCCAGGCGCGGCCGCCGGTCGCAGCCCGGGGAGAAGGTATTTGCCTGATCGACGAGCATGGGCGGCGTTACATCGACGCATGTGGAGGCGCCGCCGTTTCTTGCCTGGGTCATGGGCACCCGGCGATTGTTGCGGCAATTTCGGAACAGGCCGCCCGCCTTGAATTTATCCACACCGGTTTCTTCACCAGCGAAGCCGCCGAAGAGCTGGCCGCATTGGTCGCGGAAATGTCCCCGGGAACACTCGACCGCGTCTGGTATACAAGCAGCGGATCGGAAGCGATCGAAGCCGCGCTGAAGCTCGCGCGCCAATATCATCTCGAGCGCTCAGAGACGCAGCGCAAGCACATCATCGCGCGGCGCCTCAGTTATCATGGCAACACATTGGGAGCGCTCGCCGCCGGCGGAAGTGCCTGGCGGCGCGCACCCTATGAGCCGTTGCTGATTGACGTCGCGCTGGTCGATCCCTGCTTCGCATATCGCTTTGCCGAGCCGGGCGAGAGCTCTGAAGCCTATGGCGCCAGGGCAGCCGAGGCGCTTGAACGGGAGATCGTCCGGCTTGGCCCGGAAACGGTCATTGGGTTTGTTGCGGAAACGGTCGTCGGTGCGACCAGCGGCGCGGTGCCGCCAGCCGCCGGTTACCTCCGGAGAATCCGTGAAATCTGCGATCGCCAAGGCATCCTCCTGATCCTTGACGAGGTGATGTGCGGCTCCGGCAGGACCGGCACATTCCTGTCATGCGAGCAGGACGGCGTGGTGCCGGACATCGTCACCTTGGGGAAAGGCCTTGGCGCCGGCTACCAGCCGATCGGCGCGGTCGTCTGCACCAGCCAGGTTTATGAGGCTGTCGCGCAGGGCTCGGGTGCGCTCAAGCACGGCCAAACCTACAACGCCCATCCGGTGGGTTGTGCGGCTGCGCTCGCGGTGCAGCGTGTCATTCGGAACGAGGCTCTCCTCGACCGCGTGAATTCTGCAGGGGTGCGCTTGATGTCACTGCTGACCGAACGCTTCGGTGACCATCCCAAGGTCGGTGACATCCGCGGTCGCGGATTGCTGCAGGCGATCGAGCTCGTGGCGGACCGGACGACCAAGGCCACGTTCGATCCTGATCTCGCCATACATCAGCGCGCCAAGGCAGATGCCTTCGAACGCGGGCTTTTGATTTATCCCGGCGGCGGCACCGTCGACGGGCGCCAGGGCGACCACATCCTGCTGGCACCGCCATACACTGTCACCGACCGAGAACTCGACCTGATCGTCGACCTGCTTGGCGACACATTGGCCGCGGTTTTGCCGTCATGACCCGCGATCCCCGCTACGACATCTTGTTCGAGCCCGTCCGAATTGGCCCGGTGACGGCGCGTAACCGTTTCTACCAGGTGCCCCATTGCACGGGCATTGGCTGGACCCAGCCGGAGACCTTGGCCCGTCTTCGAGGGATCAAGGCCGAGGGAGGCTGGGCGGTTGTCGCCA
>DASTVY010000341.1:0-11218 GCA_035758865.1 Sphingomicrobium sp.
GCCCGATGCGGCGCGAACGAAGCAGTCGCGGCCGCTGCGCTTTAGCGTCGAGCAGAAGCTTGCGGCTTCCTTGCTGCTATCGAAGCCCTTCACCGACAGGCGGTAAACGGTTCCATGGGCACCCGTGAAGCGCGCCGTAACCGGCACATAATTCTTCAGCGAGCCATATTTGCCCGAGGCTTTGGCCCAGGCGGCAGCAATGCGGTCGCGCGACGAGTAAGCGCCGAGCTGAACCACAGCCTTGCTCTTGCCCGCCGTGGCACGCCGAGCAGAAGCCTTGCGTGGCTTCGGCAGCGGATCCGAGAGTCGGACGGCAGCCGGCGAAAGCGCCGGGCGAGCTTCGTGCAGCGAAGCAAGCTGGATGTCGGCAGGGTTCACCGGCTGAGGAGCCGGGGCGTTCGCCAGAACGGTCGGCGGAACCGCGATTGGCGCCTCTGTTGCGGGCGGCAGCTCAACTGTCGCCGACGAAGTCAGCTCGACCGGGGCGACCGGCTCGACGACTGGCTGCGGAACCGGTGCAGCAGCAGCCTCGCGAATGGCTTCTTCCTTGTTCAGGGCAAGGCGGATCGGCTGGCCGGGATCGGCCGCGGCGGGCTGAATACCGATGAGTGCGGCCACCTGGTCGGAGGCACGGGCCGGCTGGGCCAGAGCCATCCACTGTTGGATGCGCGCATCAAGCTGGTCGGCCGGAACGTCCTGGGCCGCAACCGTGCGAGCCTGGTCCCAGTCGCCGGAAAAGGCATAGGCCAGTGCGAGGTTCTGACGGGTGCGAGCATCCGCTCCGACCGCACGAGCGATCGGCTCGAGCACTGCAACTGCGCCCTGCGGGTCGCCGGCCAGGGCAAGCGCAAGCCCGGCATCCGACGCGTCGATCAGGCCCTGCGATTCCGCGATCAGAAGCTTCGCCTGGTCATTCTTGCCAAGCGCAATCTGAACCAGTGCGAGCTTCAGCACGACTTGCGGCTGGTTCGCGTAAATGCTGAGCGCGTCGCGGTAAGCTGCCTCGGCCGAAGCGAAGCGGCCAGCGGCGAGATAGCAATTGCCGAGGAGCGCGCGGAAGCCGGCATCCTGCGGGCTGCGCTCGACAGCAGTCTCGGCCAGCGGAATGGCCGAGGCAACGTCGTTGGCGGCCAGTGCCAGCTGGGCACGGGTCGCAAAGCCCAGATTGCCCGAGTTAACCGGGCCCCCGAAATAGGAAGCACCGACTTTCGGGCCGGGCGTGGCGCAACCTGCAGTGAGTGCAATTAGCGAAACGGCGGTCAGCGCGGTTCCCAGACGGTTCGACTTGGTCATCACAATTCCCCCAGTCCTAATCAGGCGCTCTTCTTGCGGGGCGCTTTCTCTGCCATTGATTCGAGTTCCGGCATTTCCTTGAGCAGCGCATCCAGCGCATCGGTCACCAGCTGCTGGGCCGACCGGCCATTGACGGCGCAGGCAAGGCGAAGCTTCAGGTGGCGCGACGGATCGAGGCGCAGCGTGAACGCCGCCTTGCCCTTGGATCCGGGCTCGGCGCGCGGGCGGCTCTGACGCACCGGAGAAGGTGCCGACACAGGCGCCGTTGCGCGCTCGAAGACCGGTTCCGGAACGTCAACCACAGCCTCCGGCTCAGCAACGACCGGCGCAGCATCATCGGCGTCCGGATCGTAGAGCTCGGCGGTCTCGTCGACATACTCGCCATTCTCGTCTTCGCCTTCCTCGTCATGGGAAGCGAAGCGGCTTTCGATCTCGGCCTGCTGGTCATGGACCGGCGAGGCGATCGGAGTCAGCGCAGAAAGCGGATTGCGAAGCGGATGTTCCGGCAGTTCCTCACCGAACGCATCATGCTCCTCGTCGCGGACCGGCGCGACCGCCGGCTTCGGAGGCTCGAAACCCATGTCGTTCCAGCCAAGATCCTCCAGGCCGGCGCCAGTCTGACTGCCGAAGCCTTGCGGCCTCATGGCCGGGCGGGCGGCACCCTTGCGGGCCAGCAGGCCCGAAGAGAGCGACGCGAATGCCTTGGGTTCTCCCATCGCGCTCACTCCTTACTGGCCCATCACCCGGCGACCGAAGCCACCGACTGGACGCGGGCTGGCCGCACTAATGCCGGGAGCCTGGTTCGGCGCGGCGAAAACGGTGCGGCGGAAATTCTTCTCAAGCCGATCGGAGATGTAATCCCACAGCTCGGTTACTTCGCGGGCGGAACGGCCCTGCGGATCGACTTCCATGACCGTGCGGCCGTCGATCATCGAAGCGGCGAAGTCGGTGCGATGGTGAAGCGTGACCGGGGCGACGGTGCCGTGCTGCGACAGCGCAACAGCGGCCTCGTAAGTGATCTTGGCTTTCGGGGTCGCAGCATTGACGACGAAAATCAGCGGCTTGCCTGCCCGGTCGCACAGATCGACCGTTGCTCCGACAGCGCGAAGGTCGTGCGGCGATGGGCGGGTCGGGATAACGATCAGCTCGGCGACCGCGATGACCGACTGGATGGCCATGGTGATCGCCGGCGGGGTATCGATGACGGCAAGGCGGAAACCCTGTTGGCGGAGGACTTCGAGGTCCGATGCGAGTCGGGCGACCGTGGTCTGGGCGAAGGCCGGCATGTCTTCCTGCCGTTCGTTCCACCAGTCAGCCAATGAACCCTGCGGGTCGATGTCGATGAGACAGACGGGGCCGGCGCCCGCCAACTGCGCTTGCACCGCAAGGTGACCGGACAGGGTCGTCTTGCCCGATCCGCCTTTCTGCGATGCCATTGCCAGAACGCGCATGAAATTCCCCTTGGCCGAGACGTCTTGTTTGACGCCACCTGACAGCAAAGCCCCTAAAAACTGGTTAATGTCGGCCCGACCTTGTTCCGCCTTCCCAAGGGCGGCTAGGGTTAAGCAACCACCGGCTCAGGGTGATTGAAATGCGTAAGTTGTTGCTTGGATTGATGATTGGCACGGCGGCTGCGCTGCCCGTCCACGCGCAAACGGTCAGCGCGGGCATCGAGGCGTGGCAGAAGGGAGACACGGCGGGCGCGGTCGCAATCTGGCGCCCGCTGGCCGACAAAGGCGACGCCGACGCCGCCTTCAACCTGGGCCAGGCCTATCGGCTGGGCCGCGGCGTGCCGCTCGATCTCGCGCAGGCCCAAAGCTGGCTGGAGCGCGCGGCGCGCAAGGGCCATATCGATGCGCAGACAACCCTTGGCCTCCTGTTGTTCCAGAACGGCAATCGGGTTGCTGCGATGCGCTGGCTCAATGGAGCAGCCGAAGCCGGCGAACCTCGCGCCCTGCTGATGGTCGGGACAGCCCTGTACAATGGCGATGGGGTGAACCGCGACCCGGTCAAGGCCTATGCCTATGTCAGCCGTGCCGCGGCGCAGGGCCTGGCCCCGGCAAAGGCAACTTTAGCCGATATGGATGAGGTTATGCCGCTGGAGCAGCGCCAGCAGGGCGTCGCCCTTGCCCAGTCGATGCTGAACAGAAGACTGGCGAGCGAAACCAAGACCCCGCCCAGCGCCAAGGCACCGGTCGCCAAGCCTGCACCCGAAAAGACCGCTCAGGAGAAGCCGCCCGCTCCAAAACCCACTGCGTCGTCGCCCGCCAAGCCGGCAACCGCCGCCGGCGGACGCTGGAGGGTGCAATTGGGCGCCTTCAGCCAGCGAAAGTCGGCCGAATCGCTGTACGGCAAGTTGGGCGGAAAGCTTGGCGGCAAGCAGGCCTATTATGTGCCCGCCGGCGCCGTCGTCCGGCTCCAGGTTGGCCCATTCGAGAGTCGGGCTGCAGCTTCGGCCGCCTGCGGGAAGCTGGCGCCCCAGCCCTGCTTCCCGGTCGAGGCTCGCTAGGCTTCAACCCATTGGCCGCGGGGAATGCCCTGCGCCCAGAGCAGAGCGTCCAGTCCGTGATGGTCGAGCCGGGCATCGGCGACGGCCGCAAGCGCGGGCTTGGCTCGATACGCAATTCCCAACCCTGCTTCCTCGATCATCGGAATGTCGTTCGCCCCGTCGCCGATCGCCAGTGTATCGGCGGACTGCAGCCCGAGACTGTCTCTTACCTCCGACAGCACATCATGCTTTCGCCTGGAATCGACTAGCCTGCCCTCGGTCAAGCCGGTCAGCTTGCCGCCTTCAACGCCGAGCACATTGGCTTCGAACCGCTCGAAGCCAATCCGCCCGGCGATCGGCGCGACGAAGGCGGTGAAGCCGCCCGAGACCAGTACCGTCATGGCACCCCTCGATCGCATGGTCCGCACCAGCGTCGCGGCGCCGGCATTGGGCCGGATGCGTTCGGCCAGGCATTGGTCGATGACCGACGCTTCAAGCCCCCGAAGCAGCGCCACCCGCTCCCGAAGCGCGCCGGCGAAATCCAGTTGGCCCTGCATCGCCCGCTCGGTGATATCGGCGACCTCAGGCTTGACGCCGGCATAGTCGGCAAGCTCATCGATGCATTCCTGGCCGATCATGGTCGAATCCATGTCCGCGACCAGCAATTGTTTTTCGCGCGGGCCGCCCGGATGAGCGATGATGTCGACGCCTTCCCAGCCCTCAAAAGCGGCGCGCGCTTCCCTTTGCCCTGCCGCTATTTCGAGGTCTGCAGCATCGCCCCGATCGATCCATTGGGCCAAGCGCGCGCCGGGCATGCGGGCCAGCGCTGCTTCCAGCAGTCTTTCGTCAAGCCGTCCGGCTGCTATCAGCGTCGCAATGCCCAAGGTCGAAAAGCCTCCTGTCGCCCTCATTGCCGGTCCGACGGCGAGCGGCAAGTCGGCGCTGGCGTTGCGGCTGGCGGAAGCAACCGGCGGCGCGGTGATCAATGCCGACAGCGCGCAGGTTTATCGCGACCTGCCAATCCTGTCCGCTGCGCCTGACGCGGAAGAGCGAGCGCGGGCCGAGCATCTGCTTTACGGCGTTCTCGACGGTTCCCAGGCCTGCTCGGCAGCCGACTGGGCGGAATTGGCCAAGGCTGAGATTGATCGGCTGCATCACAGCAACCGGCTGCCGATCCTGGTCGGCGGCACCGGCCTTTATTTGAGGACCCTGCTCGACGGAATCGCGCCGGTACCCGACATCGATCCCGACATCCGTGCCGAGGTTCGCGCCGCCAGCGTCGCCGAAAATCTTGCCGCACTGGCGCCGCTGGACCCGGTTGCTGCAGCAACGCTCAACCCCGGCGACACCGCGCGGATCGCCCGAGCGCTGGAGGTCGTCCGGTCGACCGGCAAGAGGCTTGGCGAATGGCAGGCGGATCGCGAAGGCGGGATCGGCGATCGGATCCATCTCCGGGCCCTGGTCCTGATCCCTCCCCGCCCCTGGCTTTACGAGCGATGCGACCGGCGATTCCGGCAGATGGTGGATCGGGGGGCGCTGGCGGAAGTCGAGGCACTGCTGGCGCGGGACCTGGATCCTGACCTGCCGGCAATGCGGGCGATCGGGGTGTCCGAACTTGGTGCCCATCTAAAGGGCGAGCTTTCGCTCGAGGAAGCGATCGCCGCCGGAACGCAAGCCACGCGGCGCTATGCCAAGCGCCAATATACCTGGTTCGCGCACCAGCCGCCGCCGGAATGGCCGCGATTCCGCGATCCGCTCGAGGGCGAAGCGATCGAGCGCGCGCTGGCGATGTTCGGCGCGGCAGGGTAGCGAAGCCACATGGAAGCCATTCGCGACGCCGACATCGACCCGACGCCCCTGGCCGGCAAGCGCGTCGCGATCCTCGGCTATGGCAACCAGGGCCGGGCGCAGGCGCTCAACCTGAAAGACAGCGGGATCGACGTCGTGGTCGGCCTTCGCGACGGCTCGCCAAGCCATGCCCGAGCCAAAGCCGACGGCATTACGACCGCGTCGCTAGCCGACGCCGCTGGCTCGGCCGACCTGGTCATGCTGCTTGCCCCGGACGAGGCACTTGCGGCCATCTACCGCGAGGTCGAGCCGCAAATTCGGCAAGGCGCGGCGCTCGGTTTCAGCCACGGCCTCGCGATCCGCTTCGGCTTCATCGTTCCGCGCCAGGACCTCGATGTGATCATGGTCGCGCCCAAGGGACCCGGAACCGCCCTTCGCTCCCTCTACCAGAAGGGCAAGGGCATGGTCGCGCTCTATGCCGTGGCGCAGGATTCGAGCGGCAATGCCGAGGGACTGGCGCTGGCCTATGGGCAGGCGCTGGGCTGCGCTCGGGCGGGCCTGTTGGCCTCGACCTTCGCCGAAGAATGCGAAGCCGATTTGTTCAACGAGCAGGCGGTGGTGTGGGGAGCGGTGCCGGAGATACTGATCGCCGGGTTCGATACATTGGTGGAAGCCGGCGTGAGCGAGGAAATCGCCTATATGGAATGCGTCGGCGAGCTGAAGCTGATTGCCGAGCTGATCGAGGCTCGCGGGATCGCGGGAATGCGCGAGGCGATCAGCAATACCGCCGAGCTTGGAGCGGTGATTGGCGGGCCGCGCATCGTCGACCAGGGAGTCCGGGAGCGGATGCGGGAAATTTTGTCTGAAGTCCGCGCAGGAAAGTTCAGCGACATGCTGCGCGATGAGGAGGCGTCGGGCTATCCGCGCCTCAGGGAAGCGCGCGACAAGGCACGCCAGCTCCGCGTCGAACAGGCACGGAAAAAGCTGGAAGGCTAGCCGATCACCTGCGCCGGCTCGCCTGGCCGATCGCCGACCGATGCCCGTTCAATATAGGCGCGCTGCAGCCTGCGGTGGGCGGCCTGCGCCTCGGGGTCGTCGGTTTCGAGCGCAAGCTCGGCTTCCTCGGCGGCGCGGCGGGCGTAATAGCCCTTGTCATATTCGCTCATGGCCACTCTCCGACGAAAGGGTTGGCGCGATATATCAGTTTGTAGTCCAAAGTCCCAAGAAGCAAAATGGGGCGCCCGATCGCTCGAGCGCCCCAAAATGATCCGCGACTAGAAGCGGGTTCCGACCGTCATCGCCAGCTGGTGACGGGCGAGGTCATGCTCATAGTTGGAATAGCGATACTCGCCGCCGACATAAGCCTTGCCGCCGATCCCGAGCTGGCCGCCGGCTCCGAGGCGATAGCCGTCGAAATTCTCGGAAACGCTGTCGACGCCGTCGGTCGCCTTGAAGCGGGCGTTGGTATAGCCTCCCTTCACATAGAGGTTGGCGTTGGGCGCAACCGCCATGTTGGCGCGAAGACCGGCATAAAGGTCGCGGCCAGCCTTCACCTCGGCGATGTCCTCGTCACCCACCTTCTGGGTCGACTCGGTCGCTTCCACATCGGCACCCAGCGAAACGCTCGGCGCCACCGCGAAGTCGTAGCCGGCGCCGACGCCGAAGAGGGCCCCGCCGTCGTGCTCGCCGAGAGCCTTCACCTTGTCATAGCCGACGATGGCCTCGACGCGCGGCCCGACGGGCGCGATCGTGTCCTGGGCGAATGCGGGATTTGAAGCCAGGAAAGCCGCCGCAGCGACGGTGGTGAGCAGAATCTTTTTCACAACAATACTCCATTGTTTTTATTCGCCTTCCCAGGACGAGAAGGCACAGGAGGTCGTCGTCGGAATCACTGGAAAACCCGTGAAATCCGCCAATTCCCTATCGATGCCGTGTGGACCGGCAGCCCCGCCCGTTCATTTGGGACCGGCACTTGTCCCTTCAATGAACGACGCTGACCGAAACCATTCAGGCTCGATCAGTTCCTGTTGAAAACCAATTGCTTGGGTGGCTCGAAAAAATTTTGCGGTGAGGTGACTGCCAGCCTAGCGGCGGCCGAACAGCTTCTCGATATCGGCGTGGGCCAGCTTCACCCAGGTGGGACGGCCGTGGTTGCACTGACCGCTATGAGGCGTGACCTCCATCTCTCGAAGAAGTGCGTTCATCTCAGCGACCGACAGGATCCGCCCCGCCCGGACCGAGCCATGGCAGGCCATGGTCGCCGCGACATGGTCGAGCCGGTCGCGCAGGCTGAGCGCGGTACCCAGCTCGGCAAGTTCGGCTGCGACGTCGGCCAAGAGGCCGGGAATGTCGGTCTTCCCTAGCGGCGCCGGAGTTGCCCGGACCAGCATTGCATTGGGTCCGAACCGCTCGATCTCCAGACCCAGGTCGGCAAGCTCGCCGATCGCTGCCTCGAGCCGGTCGCAGTCGGGTTCGTCCAATTCGACCACGTCGGGCATGAGCAGCGCCTGCCGCGCAACCTGGCCGCCGGTCGACGCCTTGCGCATCCGCTCGAGCACGAGCCGTTCGTGCGCGGCATGCTGGTCGACGATGACCAGTCCATCTTCGGCCTCGGCAACAATGTAAGTGGCGGCGACCTGCCCTCGGGCGACGCCGAGGGGGTAGCTGGGAACAGGCGCCGTTGCGGGCTCGGCGCGTGCGGCGGGGGCGAACTCCGGCCTCTTTTCCGTCACTCCAGCAAAGGCTGGGGTCCACGCTTCTTCCGGCAAGCTTGACGCGGTGAGTTGACCTAGGTCCCAGCCTGCGCTGGGACGAGGATCCAGGTCAGATTGCCAGTTCACCGCCTGCGCAAACTGCTCACGCGCCGCGCTGCGGTGCCCCGCCTCGTCCAGTGCCGCCCTAAGCCCGCCAACGATCAGACCCCGGACTACAGCGGGGTCGCGAAACCGGACCTCGGTCTTGGCCGGATGTACGTTGATGTCGACTTCGGCGCTCGGCACTTCGACGAACAGCGCGGCAATCGGATGCCGGTCGCGGGCCAGCAAGTCGCGATAAGCGGCCCGTAATGCGCCGACCAAAAGGCGGTCCTTCACCGGCCGCGAGTTGACGAACAGATACTGCTGGTCGGCCATGCCGCGATTGAAGGTCGGAAGGCTGACCACGCCGGTCAGGCGCATGTCATGCCGGGTGCAATCGATCCCGATCCCGTGACGATCCAGTTCGTGGCTGAGGAGGGCCGCAACCCGCGTCGGTCCCTCGGAGGGCTGAACCGACAGGACGCGCCTCCCGTCATGCTCGACCGAGAATGCAACGTCCGGCCGGGCCATGGCGAGCCGCTTCACCGCGTCGAGGCAGGCGGCATATTCGGAACGCGGGGATCGCAGGAATTTGCGCCGCGCCGGCACCTTTTCGAACAGGCCCTCGACCCGTACGCGGGTCCCGGGCGGAAGCGCGGCGGGCCCCTCACCCACATTGGCCCCATGGTCGATTTCGATCCGCCAGCCGTCGCTTCCGCGGGGACGGCTTTCCAGAGTCAGTCGTGACACGCTGGCTATTGACGGCAACGCCTCACCGCGAAAGCCGAAGCTTGTCACGGCCTCGATCGCATCGCCGGGGAGCTTGGAGGTGGCGTGTCGTTCGAGCGCCAGGCTCATTTCCTCCGGCTTCATCCCCTGCCCGTCATCGGTTACTTCCACCAGCTCCAGCCCGCCCGCCGAAATCCGAATCGCAACGTTCCGGGCACCGGCATCGAGCGAATTTTCAACGAGCTCTTTCAGCGCGCTGGCCGGGCGCTCGACGACCTCGCCCGCGGCGATGCGATTAATGACTTCGGAGGGCAGCCTTCTTATTGACATGACATCAGCAAATGGCGGAAATATGCCATTTTTCAACCTTCATTTTGCGAAAACTCGGCTCCCTGTGAGCGAGAGCGCGTGACGCGTGCGTGAAAACTCTGACTGCAACTACAAACGTTTAGATTCAGCATTCTGCTTTAGACGATAAATGTCCGCAATGGGTGGAAGGCGGCCATTAGCCGCTGTCAGCTTGGGAAGTTCAATTTCTTCAACAAGGCCGCAAATCGCGGATCGCCGCGGATCGGGTCGAGGAATGGATCCAGCTTCAAATAGATCAGCCCGGGATCCCTGCTTGCAAGTGCCGTGTTCAGCTGCGCAAATGCCTGTTCCTTCTGGCCCAGCTGCGCATCTATTTGCGCTTGCTGGTAGCAGAAGGCAGTCCCGAACTTCTCCCAAAGCTCTGACGCTAGTTTATCCGCCTGGGCAGCATCGCCGGTCCGAGCCGCGACCAGCGCTTCGCCGGTAAGTCGAAAGGGGTCGTCCACATCACTTGAGCGAAAGGCAGCTAGTGCTTCGCTCTCCCGGCCCGATAGCAAAAGGCCGAGGCCCACATACCAATATGTGCTCGTACTTTCGGGCGCGACTGCAAGGCCCTTGCGCCCGGCCGCAATCGCCTGGTCATATTGCCCCAGGACATTCAGCACCTCAGCCTTGCGCCTATGAGCCCTGCCGTTGAGCGGATCGAGCCCGATAAACCGGTCTGCAAGGCGCAAGCCTTCTTGCCCCTCGCCGATATTGGCCAGGAAGCTTATCGCAGTGGAGAGGACATCGGGGTCATCGGGCGAAAGAGCGAGGGCCCGCCGTAAATGCTGCAGGGAAGATGAGAAATCTTGCCGGGCCTGCGCGACGTTGCCCAGGGCGGCTTGAGCCGAGCCCAGAGCCGGGGCGACAGCCAAGGCCCGATTGGCCGCCGCCTCAGCGAGCCCAAGACCGTCGGCAACTTCCTCTGCACTGTTGGAATAAGTTGACGCGAGGGTGACGAGTATATCGGCCTTGTCGGCATGGGCCTGGGCGTAATTGGGGTCGCGCGCTATCGCCGCTTCGGCCAGCGCGAGGCTTTTGCGCATCGCTTCAACGCCGCTGGTGTCCCGACGCTCCTTCCGGCTCTGCAGGAGGAGGTCCTGGGCGACGCTGTCCTTGGTTCCGCCGAGAGTAAGCGCCGCAAGGCCAGCCTGCCCCAACGCCACGCTGAGCGACTGCGCCACGTTGGCCGCGATATCGGTCTGGATCTTGATCGCGTCGCCCGGCGCCCGGTCATAGCTCTGCGCCCAGCGCTCCACTCCATCCTTGCCGCCGACCAGCTGCGCGTTGACCCTGATAATCTCGGGCGAGCGTCGGACGCTGCCGGTCAGGATATGTGCGACGTCGAGTTTCTCGGCCGCGGATTTCGTATCCAGATCCTTCACTGCATCGGAGGATGCGCGGCCGATGACTTGAAGGCCGGTCCGGGACAATGCCGAGCGAAGCTCCTCGGCGATGCCTTCCGCGAAATAGGCCTGGTCCTCGGCGCCTGACAGATTGGCGAAGGGGAGGACGGCGATGCGATTGGCGTTGGCCGCGCCGGGCTTGAGCAGCAGCCAGCCGCCCACACCGGCCACGGCGATGGCGCCCACGCCGATGCCGCCGGCGATCGCTCCGCGGCGAGAGACGTGAGGCTCGCGGGATTGTGCATAGGCATGCGAAATCGGCCCGCCTGAAATATGGCTTCGAACCGCATCGGCCAGCGCTTCGAACCTTGGATCGGCCCGGTCGCCCTTCCAGTTCTTAAGCGGCAGCGCCTGGATCTCGCCGAAGC
>DASTVY010000026.1:0-4366 GCA_035758865.1 Sphingomicrobium sp.
GCTAGCCGCGCGCGTGGATAGCAAAAGGGCCGCGGAAGCGATTCCGCGGCCCTTGTTGTTTGCCTACGAAGTCGCGCTTACGCGGCTTCGAGATTGTCCTCGGTCATCACTGGGCCGCTGTCCTGGCCCTTGGCCGAGACGTCGCGGTCGACGAACTCGATGATCGCCATCGCTGCGGCGTCGGAGGCGCGGATGCCGGCTTTGATGACGCGGGTGTAGCCGCCGTTTCGGTCGGCGTAGCGCGCGGCGATGACGTCGAACAGCTTCACCAGCTGCGTGTCGTCCATCAGGCGCGAATAGGCGAGACGGCGGTTCGAAAGCCCGCCCTTCTTGGCCAGCGTGACCAGCTTCTCGACGTAGGGGCGGAGCTCCTTCGCCTTGGCGGTCGTGGTGGTGATCTGCTCATGCTTGATGAGTGCTGCGGCCATGTTGCGGAACATTGCCGCACGGTGGGCCGAGGTGCGCTGCAGCTTGCGGCCGGCGACGCGATGACGCATTTTTCTTCTCCGTTCGTCAGGGGACCGTGTAAGGTATCCCCAGCCAGGCGGACTTGATTGGGAGCCGCCCCTTTTCCCTTTAAATAACAATGGCGAGGCCGCGGGCCCCGCCGTCGCGGGCCCCTCAAGCCGATTGCGCGCTGGAAGTCAAGTTTGAGCACCGCATATTCCATGGCATAAGCCCATTCCACCGCAACAGGGGGCTGGGGCATGGATCACGAACCGGGGCGAACCACGGCGAAGGCTGCTCAGCTTCTTTCGGCACTGCTTCTAGGGGACGTCAGCTGGGCCGCAGCTGCCGCCGAACCGCCGAAACCGGCACAATATATCTTTGCCTGGGCGGGTGACGAGGATGAAAAAGACAGCGACTTTCTAGCGGTAATCGATGCTGACCCGGCCAGCGCGACCTACGGCAAGGTGGTCGCCACGGCGCCAATCGGCGTCAAGGCGACCATGCCCCATCACATCGAATATGAGACTCCTCCGGCGACGACCCTGTTTGCCAATGGCTGGAAGGCAGGCCACAGCTTTGTGCTTGACGTCGCCGATCCCCTGAAGCCGCGCGTCACAGCCGACTTCAAGCGGGCGGGCGATTATAGCTACCCCCACAGCTTTGCCCGCCTGCCCAGCGGAAATGTGCTGGCGACGTTCCAGTCGATCGGTGACAAATATGCGCCAGCGGGCGGGTTGGTGGAACTCGACGAGCGCGGCCAGTTGGTGCGTGCCGCACCTTCGGCGACGCCCGACATCCCGACCGCCATCAACTGGCCCTACAGCCTCGCGGTCGCTCCCGCGATCGACCGCGTCATCACCACCAGCACGGACATGGGCATGGGCCCCGGCTGGAAAAGCCCGGCAACGAGCCATGTCCAGATCTGGTCGCTCAGCGAATTGAAGCTGCTGGCCAATATGCAGCTGCCGGACAGCGACGGTGCCAAGCACAATCTCTACCCGGCCGAACCGCGGCTGCTTGCCGACGGCAGCGTCTATGTGAACAGCTTCAGCTGCGGTCTTTTTCGGATCGAGGGCATGACGTCCGCGAAGCCGACCGCCAAGTTCGTCCACGCCTTCCCGTCCGGACCGGCAGAGCATGACATGTGCGCGGTACCGCTGGTCGTCGGCAAATATTGGATCCAGACGGTCGGCAACATCAACGGCTTCGTCGTCCTCGACACCAGCGACCCGAACCGGCCGGTTGAGGTTTCCCGCCTGTCGCTACCCCATGGATTCCACGTGCCGCACTGGATCGCCACCGACCGGAACAGCAACCGCATCGTCGTGACCGGAATGTACGACAGTTGGCTGGCTATGCTCAAATTCGATGAGGCCAGTGGCAAGCTTTCCCTCGACGAGAGCTTCGGCAGTGGCGGAGGGATCCAGTTCGACCGGGCCGACTGGCCGCACGGTGCCGCTGGCAAGGCCATGGTCCACGGAACGGTTTTCAGCCGTTATGCAACGGGCGGAGGGAGATAGGCGATGGCCAATGGAGTGACCCCCCAGCTGCTGGATTTCATTCTCCAGCTTGCTCAATTCCTGCTGATTGCCTTTGCAATCCTGATCGCCGGCGCAGCCGTCGTCTACATAACCATGTTCTGGAAGGGCAATCTCTCGGGGGCAGGCATTGCCGGGATCCTGCGGCAGACGGACGTTCCGAAGCTTGCGACGATTATCATGATCGTACTGGCCGCATCATTGCTGGGCCTGCTGGGCGTGATCGAAGGCGAGGCCGTGATCGCGCTTCTCAGCGGCATCGCCGGCTTCGTCCTTGGGCATCGCGGTGCGTCCAAGGAGTCCTCATCCGATTGAAACGACTATCAAGCGACTAATCTTGTTGGGGGGAACGCGATGACACGGCTGTTGCGCTGGACCGGCTATATTCTCGTCGCATTGCTGGCGATCGTCCTGCTCGCAGCGGCGTGGGTATGGTTCGCCTCCAGCCGTGCGTTGAGCGCACGGCTCGAACCCAGGCCCGCGCATTTGACCACGCCGAGCCTCGCACAGCTCCGCGACGGACCGCGCCAGCTCAAAATCACCGGATGCGTCGGCTGTCACGGCGAGGGGCTGCGCGGCAAATCCTTCCTCGACCTGCCGGGGATCGTCCGTCTTTATGCCCCGAACCTCACCCTCATCGCGGCAAAGGCCAATGACAATCAGCTTGAACAGGCTATCCGGCAGGGCATCGGCCATGACGGCCGGCCGCTCCTGGTGATGCCGTCGCAAGGCTATCAGTTCATGACCGACGGCGAGGTCGCTGCGATCATCGCCGCGATCCGCGCCCTGCCCGCGGGCGGTCAGGAACAACCCGCGGCCTGGGTCGGACCCAGGGGCCGCGTCGGCTTGGCGCTCGGCAAGTTCAGCACTGCGCCGCAACTGATCGAACAATATCGCGCCGACCGGATCCCCGATTTCGGCCCCGCCTTCGCTCGCGGCAGGCAAATGGTCGAGGTGAATTGCGCCGAATGCCATGGGCCCCAGCTCAAGGGAAAGGAGCTTGAGCCCGGCGTCGTCTCCCCCGATCTGGAAATCGCCGGCGCCTACGACCTCGCCCAGTTCCAGACCATGCTCCGCACCGGCGTCGCCCCCGGCGGAAAGGACATCGGGCTGATGGGCCGGATTGCGCGGTCCGATTTCAAATATCTGACCGATGAAGAAATCGCCGCCATCCACGCCTATCTCGCCGAACGCGCACGACGGATGCCCTAGGCACCTTCGGCCTTCTGGCGTCACCTCGAATGTCGTGGACTCGACCTCGGGAAAGCTTTCGTTAAATTGCGCCGTCCGACTCGTGAGTTAACGAGGCGACTGCCCTTAAGGAGGGGCGGAGCAAGCTTAAAGGCTCCGTCGGGCCGAAGGGCCGATGGAATGCTTGGGGAGGGCGGCCGTGGAATCCGACATTCGCTTTTATCGCCGCCGCGCGTGCGAAGAGATGGCCGCCGCGTCCCGCGCCGTGACCGAGGCCGCGCGTCTCCGCCGGCTGCAACTGGTCGAAACCTATGTCGAGCATCTGAAGGCGCTGAAAGCGCCCAGCCCGTTCAGCGAACAGGAAATGTCCCAGGCGTACCGACCGCCTTCCCCCGCCTACTACCACCGCGAACTCGCGTAAGATTCCTCGCGCCATTATGAAGGACGGGCGCGATCAAGCCCTTATTCGCCGGCCGCCGGCATCGCCCCTCCGGGCAATGGCTGCCCGCAGCTTAGGCAAAGCCCCGTCTCCCGTTCCTCTCGCTCGTCTCGCTCCCGGATCCGCTCCAGCCGGTTGAAGACCCGCTCCTTGGCCTCTTCCCATTCCTCGCGGCTGATCGGGGTAACGTCGAACCCGGTCTCGTCATAGATCCGGTCCTCGAACCCCTTCCCGCCGCGCACGTAGCCGCCCGCCGCGCCGCCGGCCCTGACCGGCAGCTTGGCGATATTGATCGCCTCGCCGATCGTCACCTTGGGAATGTCATGCTCGCCCGCGATCGGCAGCTCGTCAGGATCGAAGGTCCGCGTCGCCGCCTCGACCAGATAGGCCTGGACCCGCGCCTTGCCGGTCTCGATCGCCGCGTCCCACGCCGCCGCGAAGCGCCGGTCCTTGATCCGCTGCTTGTACAGCGCCTGCGTCGAAAACCCCGCCGCCTTGGCCGCCAGCCGGACGCTGCCGCTCACCGTCAGCTCGACCAGGAACGCCTCCTCCGCCGCCTTCCCCCACCGCGCCTCAGACGCCTTGACCAGCTTCCCGTCGGGACGGCCCACCAACTCCTCCCCGGGCCGGGGAGGGGGACCATTCCCCGCAGAGGGAATGGTGGAGGGGGCCCGGTCCAGCGCACTTGCCTGCACCTCAAGCGCCTGCCCTGAACGGAGGCTCTCCTGAGCCGAGCCGAACGCCCCCA
>DASTVY010000037.1:0-20238 GCA_035758865.1 Sphingomicrobium sp.
CTCAGCCAGCGTTCATCGACCGAGCCGATACTGTGATCGATATGGACGCGAACCTATCCTCCAGCTTCGCCCAGGGGCCGACGATCGAGGACATTGCGAATGTCATCGGCACCGATATCTCCATCCCAATCGATACGCCCAAGCTCGCGCCGGTCCGGGTGGCCGCCCGCTTCAATACGCCGGCAAGCGCGCTGAAGCCGCCCTATCCCAACGACAAGCTGCGGCTACAGGAGGAGGCGACCCTCAAGCTCCGACTGGTGATCGACGCGCGCGGACGCGTGACCGCGGTCGATCCGGTGGGCGCCGCGGACCCAAGCTTCCTCGAGGCGGCCCGACGTCACATCATCCGCGCATGGCGCTACAAGCCCGCGACCGAGGATGGCATCGCGGTCGGATCCTCAACGGTGATCACCCTGTCCTTCCGGCTGGAGGAAGTGTGAGCATCGCGGTGGCACGGGGGTGGCACTGTGCGCCCCCGCGCCTTACATACGCGGCCATGGCGATCCTTCCACCGATGGTCGGTCCGCGCGCCGCGCTAAGGGACCTGACCGCCTTCATGCGGCAGCGCAGCCGAGAGCAGATGATCGGCGCGGCGCTGGCCGTGCTGGTGACGATCATCATCGTTATCGTGTTTCTGGTCGATTCGAAGATCAACACGGCTCCGCCACCGCAGATCGTCTATGTCGAGAATTACGGACCCGGCCGGACCGACGCCGACATTATCGCCGACCAGAAAAAGGAGTCGGAACAACGGCGCCAGGCCGCCGAAGCGCGCCGCAAGGAGTTCGAGAAGCTCCAAAAAGAGCTGGGCATCGAGTAGGCCGCCTTGAGCGACCGGCGCTTCATGCTCGAGGCCGCGCGGCTGGGAGAAGCCGCCCGCGGCCGCACCGCTCCCAATCCCAATGTCGGCTGCCTGATCGTCAAGGATGGCGAAATCGTCGGAAAGGGCGCGACCGCGCCCGGCGGACGGCCTCATGCCGAGGCAGTGGCGCTGGCCGAAGCGGGCAGCTTGGCGACAGGGGCGACGCTCTACACCACGCTGGAGCCCTGCGCCCACGCAAGCGACCGCGGTCCGACCTGCGCCGCATTGATTCCCAAGGCCGGCATCGCCCGGGTGGTGATCGGCATCAAGGATCCCGACCCCCGCACAGCCGGCAAGGGCATCGCAATGCTCAAAAAGGCCGGGATCGAAGTCAAAACCGGCGTCGGCAAGGAATTGGCCGGTGACAGCCTGTCGGGTTTCCTAAGCCGGATCGAGAGAGGCCGGCCGCGCATCACCCTGAAGCTCGCGCTGTCGATCGACGGCAAGATCGCGCTCCCTTCAGGCGAATCCAAATGGATTACCGGCGAGGATGCCCGCGCCCACGTCCACCTGGAGCGGGCGCACAGCGACATGATCCTGGTGGGGCGCGGCACCTATCAGGCCGACCGGCCCAAGCTGGACGTGCGCCTGCCGGGGCTGGAGCAATGGTCGCCGAGGCGCGCGCTGCTGACGCGCGGAGAGGCGGTCAAGGGATGGGAAATCCTTACTTCTCCGCAGGATGTCTATCGACTTCATGACGTCAACGACCTTCTGGTCGAGGGAGGATCGGCCACTGCGACGGCGTTCCTGGCTGCCGACCTGGTCGACCGGATCCTGATCTATCGGGCGCCGATCCTGGTCGGCGAAGGCAAGTCGAGCTTCGGTTATATCGGGCTGGATGCGATCGCCGACGCCCATGGCCGGTGGAAGGCAGGAGACGGCTCACGGCTTGGCATCGACCGGCTCGAAGTCTACGAGCGCGTTCGCTGATCCTTCGATACGCCGGTTCCCCCGGATCAAGTCCGGGGTCACCGGCTACTCAGGATGAGCGGATTTTTGTTTACCCGCTCGTCCTGAGTAGGAACTGAGCCTGTCGAAGGCCCGTATCGAAGGACAGATATGTTCACCGGCATCATCACCGACATCGGGACCGTCCGCTCCGTCGAGCAGAAAGGCGACCTCAGGCTCACTATCGGCTGCGACTATGACCTGGACACGATCGACCTCGGCGCTTCGATCGCCTGCTCGGGCGCCTGCCTGACGGTGGTCGACAAGGGCGAGGACTGGTTCGCGGTCGATGTCAGCCAGGAGACGGTGTCGAAAACAGCCACGGGGCTGTGGAGTGAAGGCGCGCGGCTAAACCTCGAGCGGGCGCTCCGGGTCGGCGACGAGCTGGGCGGCCATATCGTCACCGGCCATGTCGACGCGGTGGCGACGGTGACCCGGGCAGAAGAAGTCGGCGGAAGCATCAACATCAGCATCGAAGCGCCGCGAGAGCTCGGCTCAGCGATCGCCCCCAAGGGCTCGATCGCACTCGACGGCGTGTCGCTGACGGTCAACGAGGTGGAAGATGTGGGGCAAGCGACCCGCTTCACCATCAACCTCATCCCTCACACTGCCGAGCACACCACCTTCGGCGGGATCGCGGCCGGGCGGAAGCTCAACCTCGAGATCGATGTCCTGGCGCGGTACCTCAAGCGGATGACCGACGCCCGGGGATAAGCGGAAACGCCGGGACCGCGATTTCATCTCGCGCGTATTGAAGCAACGTGAAAGGGCGTGAGATGATCAGAGTGTTGCTGATAACGGGCGCATTGCTGCTCGCTTCGTGCGGGCCGAAGACGCTGACATTGCCCGAGCAGCCAGTCGACCGGGCCGCCACGTGCGGCGTAATCGCGGCGAATTCCGCCCGGCTTGCGTCACAGGACGTTCAAGCAGTTCTCCCGTTCGATGCGATGGGCCGGATTATTCATTATCCGCTATTGGCGGGTTCGACCGGAGGAAGCTTCTCCTCGGAGGTTGCAGTCGAGGTGCAGAGCCGCATGACCGAACTCCAGGATCGCATCAGCGAGGGCAAATGGCAGGAACTGGTCCCGGCGTGCCGTGCCGCCTTTCCCGCCACGGCAGTGGAGCAGGTGAAGCTCCCCGACGATGTTTTCGCAGCGCAGTTGGGCTGCGTCGAGCTCGGAGATTTCCTGAGCTCGGCGCTCGAGAAGCAGCCCGAATATGGCAATGAGCTGGCCGAGTATCGCGCTCTTGGCAGGAAGCTCGAAGCGAGGTTGACGGCCGGGCTTCGAAGCCGTGTCGGCCCGGACCTGCCTGCCCGGATCGAGGAGCGCCACAAGGCCCTTGCAACGATCGCCGAGACAGGCCCGCCGGTTACGGTCTTGCGCGAGTGCCTGGCCCGCTTCGGGTAACGTGCAGCCCTCTGCGCACCCGATTTGGCCTTGCAACAAACTCATTCTGCGTCATCCTCCGCCGAGGACCATGCAGAGGGGCCAATGAAGGGCTCGTTCACAAGGATGCTCTTCGATGAGGAGCCGGTCGGAACCTTCAGGGAAGGGCACGTCTTCGTCATCGCGCCGGACGTTTCCGGTGCGGATCTGGACACCGGTGTTGGCTACTGGCGTTGCGACATCACGGATAATGAGAAGCTCACCTGGTCCGACAGGGTTTATGCGCTGTTCGGCTTGCCAGCCGGAACGCCGGTCGTTCGTGACTGGGCGGTGGAACGCTATACCGACCGGTCCAAAAGCGTACTGGAATATGTGCGGACCTATGCCCTCAAGCGGAAATTGGGCTTCATCCTCGATGCTGAAATCAGCCCGGAAGGCGAAGACAATCGCTGGATCAGGGTATTGGCAGTTCCGATCCTGGCGAAGAGAAGCGGCCGCGTGGTGGGACTGCATGGCCTGAAGCGGTCTCTCTGACCAATTCACGATCATCCGAGCTTGCCCTACGGCGGTCTAGCCAGAAGAGAATCCCGCAAACCAGAATAAGGGGCGGCAGAGCGAGCAGGCCGGCGTAACTGACCAGGGTTGGACCAGCGGAACCCGCGAGCCAGAGGTACGCCAGGCTTCCGACCGAATTGGTCGCCGAATGCGCAAGGCTTGTCGTCCAGATGCTGCCGCTGCGGGAATAGACCCAGCCAAGAATGTACGACATCAGCACCGTGAACAGCATGAACAGCATCGATCCAAGGATGGGGAAGTCGGGATAGTTGTAGCCGCGGAGAGTGAGCGGATAATGCCAGACCGCCCAGATGACCCCGGTCGCGACGGCGGCCTGCACCGGTCGCCCGTTGAACAGGCGAGGTTGGAGATAGCCGCGCCAGCCGAATTCCTCACCCCAAAGCACTGGGGTGGCGACGATGGCCGCCAGCAAGAGCTGAGGTACAATTGCCAACCCAAGGCCTTCCGCTCCCATCTCGCCATAGGCCGGAATGGCGTCCGCCGCCCCGCCGAGACTGATGTCGGGCCGACCAATCCCGAGCAGCATTGCTTCCAGAACGATCGCCGCGATCACCACCAAGGGCAGCAGCCAGGCGAATAGATAATAACGCCAGCGACTGAAGTTGGGCCTTAGCCCGGCGTCCCCAAATCCCTCGCGGGTGATCCACCGTCGCACGATGATCGAGGCTACGGCCGGGGCGAAGGCACCGGGCAGCGCATAGAGTTGAAATTCCAGGCTGCGCACAGGAATTCCGGATTGGATCGCCAACTCCCAAGCCGCCCAGGCAAGGCCGAACGAGATCGCCAAGAACCAAAGGATGCCCTTCATGACAATCTCCTTGTTGAGTGAGCGCTCATTCACTAACTTAAGTGCAACCGATTGGCAAGGCAAAGATTGGCGTTGAGGGTCCGCTCGTCCTACGATCCACGAATGATCGACGAAGCAACCACCGGGGCGAGCAAGGAACGCCGGCGGAAGGATCCGGCCGTCCGAAGGGCGGAGATCCTCGAAGCGGCCAGAAATTGCGTCGCAGACTATGGATTTCAGGGAACGAGCGTGGACCGCATTGCGGCCGAGGCCGGAGTGAGCGTCGGCCTCTTGTACCGCTTCTTCAAGTCCAAGGCGGCCATTGTCCAAGCGATCATCATTGAAGAGGTCGAGGCGCAGCTTGCCCAATTAAGCAAGGCGATCGACTCCCATTCGCTCGACGCCGGCGGAGTTTCAAAGCTGGCCATGCGCGCGCTCGGCGGGGGTACACTGGACCCCAAGCGCGTAGCGATGATGTTCGAGATTTCCGCCGAGGTATGCCGGAACGCAGAACTCCGCGCATTTCTACGGGACCGGCACGCCCGGTCCTTTGCTTCGCTGCGCGAAGAGCTGGTCAATAAGGGCGCGGATCCCGCGGAAGCGGCCGAAACCCTCCAGCGGATCGAGCTTACAAGCGCAATAGTCTCGGCCTGGGGAATGCGCTCCGTCTTATATTCGGACGCGCTCTCGACCAGTTCGGTGGACCAGCTGTTGGAACTGATCGGCGAGGTTTTCTCTTTGGCGCTGGACCGCAAGAAGGCTCGTTAGCCATCGGCAAGTTCTAAGCCGCCTCCGAACGGCATCGATAATCCCCAAGTTTCACATTTACCGCCACGCTTGCGCCAATCGGCCGTTCAGCGCAGACTAGCGTCTTCCATGGTGGAGGAACCGTGGCTCGGGTGTTTCTCAGCTATGCACGGGACGATGTCGACGCTGCGAAGGAACTGGCGGACAGCGTCGGCCAGGCCGGTCATGACGTCTGGTGGGATCGGCATCTCCACGGCGGATCGCGCTTCTCCGACGAAATCGACCGTGCGCTGAAAGAGTCCGAAGTGGTCGTCGTATTGTGGTCGAAAACCTCCATCCAATCTGCCTGGGTCCAGGACGAAGCAGCGGAGGGCCGCGATTCCGGCCGTCTCGTGCCGATCTCCCTCGGCTCAGCCAAGCCGCCGCTAGGTTTCCGCCAATTCCATACGATCGATCTAAGCGACTGGAATGGACGAGGACGCCCCGAGGCGCTCGACGATGTTCTTGAAGCGATCAACCGCACCTGCGGGTCGGAAGGACGCAGCGAGCAATCAGGCAAAACTGAAAATGCCGAGCCGCCGCAGAAAAAGGCATCCGTCTGCGTGCTTCCGTTCGTCAATATGAGCGGTGAGCCCGAGCAGGAATATTTCAGTGACGGGATCAGCGAAGACATCATCACCGATTTGTCCAACGTGTCCGCCCTTTCGGTTGTCGCCCGGAACACTTCTTTCACCTTCAAGGGCCAGTCGCTCGATGTGAAGGAAGTCGCCCAAAAACTTGGGGTCAGCCACGTACTTGAAGGAAGCGTCCGGAAAGCCGGCAATCGCGTCCGGATCAATGCGCAGCTGATCGACGGCGCCAAGGGCGACCATGTGTGGGCTGCGCGGTACGACCGTGATCTCACCGACATATTCGAAATCCAGGATGAGATTTCAAAGGCGATCGTCGACGCCTTGCAGGTGAAGCTGCTGCCCAAGGAAAAAAGCGCGATCGAGAGCCGCGGCACCTCCAATGTCGACGCTTACAACCTATACCTGATGGCGCGGCAGCAATGGATCAGCGGTACTTATGGCGATCCGCGCCGGGACGAAGCAATCGTCCGCCTGTGCCGCCAGGCAACGCTGCTCGACCCTGACTATGCCGAGGCCTGGGCGCTGATTGCGCTGGCCCAGGCGGAACTTCGGTTCTGGCATGGCAAGGAAGATGAAAATGCGCTCCCGGCCGCCGAACGCGCCCTCGAAATCAATCCAAACATGCCGGAGGCCCTGTGCATCAAGGCCCGATATCTGGAAGAGGAGGGTAAGCGGGAAGAAGCCGAACAGCGGATCCGAAGTGCACTTCAGATCGGACCCGAATCCTGGGAGGTGAACCGCGAGGCCGGGCGGATGTTCTTCCGACACGGCCAAATCAGGGAGGCAATTCCCTTCTTTGAAAAGGCGGCCTCGCTGATGGATTCGGACTATTCCAATCCCGGCTTGCTGATGAGCTGCTACTATTCGATCAAGGACCGGGACGGCGTGAAGCGAGCGGCCAAGACCTGCCTTGAAAGGGCGGAACGGGCGATCGCCAAGGAACCGACCAACGGCCCTGCCCTGGCCATGGGCGCCAATGCACTGTCGCTGTTCGGCGAAAAGGTACGGGCGCGCGAATGGATCAACCGGGCGCTGCTGCTCGATCCCGACAACCTCTCCATGCGTTACAACCTTGCCTGCTCGCTGGCATTGGAACTGGACGATCCGGAAGGAGCGCTGGACGCGCTCCAGCCTTATTTCGAACGGGTTCAAAGCAAGACCCACATCCGCCACCTGGAGGCCGACCCGGATTTCAATTCGATCCGCGATCATCCGCGCTTCAGGCAGATGTTCGACGCGGCGAAAGAGCGGCTCGGGATGCACGCGCCGGCGAAGTAGAACTGCGTTCGGCCATCGCCAATCGACGTTTGCCTGCGATGCCGTCGCCCGCCTTCGTCAACCGGCCCACCTAGCCTGAACTCAGCCGGAGCATTTCGATGAACCCAATTATCACGGCATTTGAAAGCTCGCCCGATCGTGGCCGCGGGCTGGCCCGGGATTTCCCGGTTCGCTGGGCATTGGAGGAAGTGGGTCAGGCCTATGAAGTGCGGCTTCTGTCGTTCGCCGAAATGAAAGGTCCGGCACATCTGACGCTACAACCTTTCGGACAAATCCCGACCTTTGAGGAAGCGGATCTCGCACTGTTCGAATCCGGAGCGATTATTTTGCATATCGCGGAGCGTCATGGCGGGCTTTTGCCGGGCGAACCAAAGGCTCGGGCGCGGGCGATCGCCTGGATGTTTGCCGCCAAGAGCACGGTTGAGCCGGTGATCGTCGAATGCGAGGTGGCCAAGCTGATCGAAGGAGACAAGGGTTGGACCGACGAGCGGGTTCCGCTGATCGAGCAGCGCATCCGCAATCGGCTGGACCAGCTGTCCAAATGGTTAGGCGATGCCGAGTGGCTTGACGGCGAATTCAGCGCCGGCGACCTGGTGATGATCAATGTCCTTCGCCGGCCGGCAGGTTTGGCCATCGCGCAGGAGATGCCGAACCTGGCCGCCTATATCGCCCGCGGCGAAGCTCGGCCGGCCTTCAAACGCGCATTTGCCGATCAATATGCGGTATTCGAAGCGGCAACCGCCGGCCGATAGCGCGTGATCGCAGGGTCATCTTGGGTCTTAGTTGCGAATCCTTTGAATTTCGATGGTTGGGCGCAACGGCCGCACTATGGCTCGACCCGCCGAGCGACCAAGGTGAATCATGACGGCGGGAAAGAAGCGGGACCAGCGGCAAAATCGCCGGAAATTGATGTGGTGGGCGATCGCCACCTTCCTGATCGGCATTCTACCAATCATATCCAGCCTGTTGGTCGAGGCAGTCGCACCCGCATTGAACTGCCTGGTGATCGAACATGGGGCTTATACCAAGGGACCCTCATTCGCCGCCGATCCCGGCGATCTGACACTGGGCTGTGAGGTCGCGGGCATCGACGTGGGGCCGGCTCTGCACGCCATGCATCTGTTCGTCTTCGCGATCTTGTTTACCTGGCCGATCCTGCTCGGCTCCCTAATGCTGTGGGCGGACCTGCTGATCCGCATCAAGCGTAAAATGTGATTTCGCCCGGTACAGAAGTTGAACTGGGGTAGCGAATCACATTCGGGTGTGATAGCGGCCGCTCCATCATGTCCACTACCCTGATCGATCGGCTGACCGCACTCGTCGATAGCGGCGAGGCGAGCCGCAGCGGGCTGGCGCGTGCCGCCGGCCTCCACCCCAATAGCCTTCGCAAGCTTGGCAACAGCGACTGGAACCCGACCGCCGACACGCTGGTGCGTCTGGAAAAGCTGCTCGATGGCGGAGTCCAGGATGTGCTGGTCGGCGCCGAGGCGATCATCGACGAGGCACGCAATGGGCGCATGTTCATCCTGGTCGACGACGACGACCGGGAGAATGAGGGGGATTTGGTGATTCCGGCGCAGATGGCGACGCCCGATGCGATCAACTTCATGGCCCGGCACGGCCGCGGCCTAATCTGCCTCGCCATGTCCAAGGACCGGGTCGACCAGCTCGGCCTGGAGCCGATGGCGCGGGTCAACGGAACGCGGATGGAAACCGCCTTCACCGTGTCGATCGAGGCGCGCGACGGGGTAACCACCGGAATCAGCGCCGCCGACCGCGCGCGGACCATCGCGGTGGCCATCGACGCGGGCAACGGGCCGGACGCGATCGTGTCGCCAGGGCATGTCTTCCCGCTGGTCGCAAGGCCGGGTGGGGTGCTGGTCCGTGCGGGACACACGGAAGCGGCGGTCGATGTCGCCCGACTGGCGGGACTCAACCCAAGCGGCGTGATCTGCGAGATCATGCGCGAGGACGGGACCATGGCGCGTCTCGACGACCTGATGGAGTTCGCCAAGGTCCACGGCCTCAAAATCGGGACGATCCGCGACCTCATCGCCTACCGCCTGAAGAAGGACCATATGGTCGAGCGCGTCGCCGAGACGCGCTTCACCTCCAGGTCGGCCGGCACCTGGAACGCGCAGGTGTTCCGCGACAAGGCGAGCGGCGAGGAGCAGCTGGCGCTGGTCCATGGAGCGATAGACCCGGCGGGACCGACGCTGGTCCGGATGCATAGCCTGGACCTGTTCGCCGACGTGCTCGGCGAGCGGTCGGAACGGAGCGGGCTTCTCGACGGCGCCATGAAGATGATCGAAGCCGAGGGATCGGGCGTGGTCGTTGCGCTCCATGCCGCAGCGCCTGGTTCGCTGTCGCTGTCAGCCAACCTTCGATCCGGGGTTCCGGCCGAGACCGGGCCGGCGCTCAGGAGCTATGGCATCGGCGCACAGATCCTGGCGGCACTCGGAATCCACGACATGATCTTGCTCAGCAACACTCGCCATGCGCCGGTCGGCCTTTCCGCCTACGGACTGACGATCGTCGAGGAACGCTGCATCTCAGCTTCGGAGAATTGACTTGGCCCATGTGCTGATTGCCGAGGCGCGCTTCTACGCGCACCTCAACGACATGCTGCTGGAAGGGGCGCGGGGCGCCATCGAGGCGGCCGGCCACAGCCACGAGACGGTGACCGTGCCGGGCGCACTGGAACTCCCCGGGGCACTCGCCCTGGCAGCGGAGAGCGGGAGGTATGACGCCTATGTCGCGCTCGGCGTCGTCATTCGGGGCGAAACCTATCATTTCGAGATCGTCGCCGGCGAAAGCGCCCGCGGCCTGATGGCGCTGACCATGGACGGGCTGGCCGTCGGCAACGGCATATTGACGGTCGAAAACGAGGCGCAGGCCATTGCCCGGGCCAACCCAAAACATGCCAACAAGGGTGGCGGCGCCGCGGAAGCGGCGCTGGCGCTGCTCAGCCTACAATCGTCATTGCGAGCGTAGCGAAGCAATCCAGTCTGGATTGCCGCATCGCCTGCGGCTCCTCGCAATGACGGCTAGGACAATGCGAGCCAGACCTCGTTGCGGCGCAGGGGGCCGGGAATCATCGGCGAATTGTAGAAGGCATATTCGGGCTCGCCGTTGGAACGCTCGCCGCGCTTGGCAAGCCAGCCGCGAAGGCGATCCTCCTGCTCCGCCAAAAGCTCATCGGTCGCTCGGCCGGAGAAGCTGACCACCGCAACCTTGCGCGCCGGAAGCTCGACCAGTTGAACGCCCTCGGGCGGATCGGGGAGTTCGTCCGCGCTTAGTCCATCTGGCATCACGAAGCGGGTCCGCCAGGCTCCTTCCAGATCGTCGTCGAACAAGGGCGGGTCGCTGCCCATCGGATCGCCGCCGTCCTGCATCACCGGATTCATCATCGGCAATGCCTCGCCGTCCCGCGACTTGGCGAGAAGATAGTCGGCGAGAATCTGGTGCCCCTGGTCAAGCGCCTCGCGGCGCGGACCGTTGACCAGCGTTTCGGCAACGGTCAGCGCCGGATATTCGCGGATCTGGTGATCGCCGTCCGTGGCAAGGGGCCGAAAGCCGGGCTCCTCCTGCGACCGTTCGCGGAAATAATAGAATGCCGCACCGCCGAGCAGAGCCGCGCCGACCGCAGCACCGGCCATCACTTCCTTGCGCATATCGTCCTCCCTTCGCGGGAGGAGGAACCGGTCAGGCGGCTTCCTGTTCCGCTAACACAGGATAATCGACATAGCCTTCGGGCCCACCCGAATAGAAGGTACTGGAGTCGCCCGGATTGAGGGGCGCTTCGAGCGCGATCCGCTTCACGAGGTCAGGGTTGGCGATGAACAGCCGGCCGATGCTGACCGCGTCGGCGGTGCCTGCCTCGATCCGGACTCGGGCATCGACCCAATCATGGTCGCTGTTGATGACGATCCTGCCCGAATAGTGCGGGCGCATCGCCGGGCTGACCGGCGCCGTCGGGACCGAACCTGACGAGGTCGGCTTGTAGGGTTCGCGAAGCTCGATCCAGGGAACCTTCAGCTCTTCCAGCGTCTTCGCCAATTCCGCGTAAAGCGAGATCGGGTCCGAATCCTTGACGCCCTGCACGAGTATGTTGGGCGAGAAGCGGATCCCGACACGGTCCATTCCGATCGCTCCGCCGATCGCTTCGAGCACCTGGCGCGTGAAGCGGATGCGGTTCTCGATCGAGCCGCCATAGTCGTCATCGCGGAGATTGCCGGAATCGCGCAAAAACTGATCGACCAGATAGCCATTGGCGCCGTGGATCTGCACGCCGTCGAAGCCGGCCGCAATCGCATTGGATGCGGCGCGGACATAATCGCCGAGGATTCGATCGATGTCGGCCTGCGTCAGGGCCCTCGCTTCTTCATAGGGCTGTTTGCCCTCATAGGTATGAGCGAAGTCCGGCGCGGTGGTTGCCGAAGAGGAGACCGGCTGTCCACCGCCGAGCGACGAATGGACCAATCGACCCATGTGCCACAGCTGGGCAACGATCCGCCCACCTTCCTTATGGACAGCGTCGGTCACCAGCTTCCAGCCCTCAACCTGGGCCTCGTTCCAAAGGCCCGGCGCGTCGGGCCATCCCAGGCCTTCGCGGGAGATGCCGGTCGCTTCGGAAATGATCAGGCCGGCGCCGGCGCGCTGCGCATAATAGCGGGCCATGAGTTCGTTCGGCACTCCGTCGCGCCCGGCGCGTGCACGGGTCAGCGGGGCCATGAAAATCCGATTGGGAAGCTCGAGTGATCCGAGCTGCAGCGGGTTGAAGAGACTGGGCATCAAAATCCTCTTTTTCAAAAGTCGAAAGCGCTCCCCAGCACCGTGGCCAATAGATAGTTTTGGATCGAAACCAGTCAAACTCGGATTTCCAGCGCCATCCATAAATAATACTTATGGGGTCGCGATCCGATTATCGCTTTCGCGGGCGCCAATTTCGCCCTAGTGGCGCCATGTGACGCAACATCGGTCCCAATCGATTGCCTTTATCGCGCTGTTGGTTGGCAATGTCGCCCTGGCGGCCGGGCCATTCCTGGTCCGCAACAGCGGGGTGGGACCGGTGGCTGCCGGATTCTGGCGGCTTGGGTTGGCGCTGCCCTTCCTCTGGGCAATCGCATGGATTTTCCGGCAGCCGGTGCACTGGCCGAGAGCGAAGTTGACGATTGCCGTCGCGGCGGCCGCATTCTTCTTCGCCGCGGACCTGGCCGCGTGGCATGCCGGGATCCTGCTCACCAAGCTCGGCAATGCCACCCTGTTCGGCAACATTTCCAGCTTCTTCTTCGCTGCCTGGGGCCTGTGGCTTGCGCGCAGATGGCCGACGTCGGCGCAAGCGATGGCGCTGAGCCTTGCGGCGCTCGGCTGCGGCCTTCTGATGTGGGGCAGCGCCGAGCTATCGGCGGCGAACCTTCGAGGCGACCTGCTCGCCGCACTGGCTGGACTGCTTTATACCGGCTACCTGATCCTGGTCGAGCGAACCCGCGGCAAGCTGCAGCCGCTGCCACTGCTGTTCCTCGCCAGCCTGTTTGGGGCGACAATGCTGTTGCCGGCGGCGCTGACCGCAGGAGAGCGGATTTTCCCCGATAATTGGACCGGACTGTTCGCGCTTGCCCTGTGCAGCCAGGTCATCGGCCAGGGGCTTCTGGTCTATGCGCTCGGCCATGTCCCCCCGCTGGTTGTTGGAATCGCCATGCTGACGCAACCCGCCCTTTCGGCGCTGTTGGGGTGGACTTATTATGGCGAGACGCTGACGGCGCGTGACTGGACCGGCGCGGCGATGATTATCGTCGCTCTGATCCTGGTCCGGTTGAAGCCCAAGGGCGGTCCCGGCTTGCACGAACCGGTCGCGGCGCCCAATTAGCCCAGATGGATGCCGCAATGCCGACTCCGCTCGATAAGCTGCGCCTCAAGCTGGCTCTGCCGATCGGCGAGAATGCAGCCTTCGACGGATGGACCCAAAAGGCGGTCGACAGCGCCGCGGTGCAGGTCGGAATCGATCCGGCACAGGCCCGACTTGCCTTTCCCAAACAGCAGGCAGCGATGGTCGATGCCTATATCCAGGGAATCGATGCGGCGCTGGAGGCGCATTTCACGCCCGACCGGATCAAGGCGATGAAAGTTCGAGAGCGGATCCGGTCGCTCATCTGGTACCGGCTGGAGCTGATGGCACCTGCTCGTGAAGCGGTACGCACCGGTCTTTCGATTCTCGCGATGCCGCAGAATGTGCCGCTGGCCCTGGCAGCCGGCTGGCGGTCGGCGGACCTGATGTGGCGGTTGGCCGGCGACACCGCGACCGACTACAACCACTATAGCAAGCGACTGATCCTGTCGGGTGTCTATGGTGCGACACTGCTCGTCTGGCTCGACGACCAAAGCGAGGGGTGGATGGAGACCGGCGCATTTCTCGATCGGCGCCTGGCCGACGTCATGCGATTCGAAAAGTGGAAGGCAAGCCTGGTCGGCAATGAGCTCCACCGCCCAAGCCTGACGCGCTTCCTGGGCCGACTGCGTTACCCTGCTAAGTAGTTTCCGCACTTCCCTCGGCGCGTTGTTATTGATAATCGATTGCAAGTGACCGGCCCGATGATCCCTCTCGACCAGCTGAAGCTTGGCACGCGCGCGCATATTGCCGCGATCGACTGGGCGTCGCTGGGCGACAGCGAGGCCCGTCGCCTCAAGCATTTCGGATTTGACGAAGGCGTCACCATCGAGCCGCTCCACCTTGGCCCGTTCGGCCGCGACCCGCTGGCGGTCCGGGTTGGACGCATGATCGTCGCTATTCGCAAGGCACAGGCCCAAGCCGTCAAAGTCACGATTGAGGCGCCATGAACCCGCTCCCACTGGTTGCAGTTGCCGGCAACCCCAATGCCGGGAAAAGCGCCCTGTTCAACGCCCTGACCGGGGCCAGGCAGAAGGTCGGCAATTATCCCGGCGTCACCGTCGAGCGACACGTCGGCAAGGCAGTCCTGCCCGACGGGTCACCGGTCGAGCTGGTCGACTTGCCCGGCGCCTACGGCCTCGACCCGACCAGCCCTGACGAGGCGGTGACCCGCGACGTGCTTCTGGGCAAGCAGAAGGGCGAGCGGCTGCCGCAGGCGCTGCTGATCGTGGTCGACGCTTCCAACCTCGACAATCACCTTCGCTTCACGCTGCAGCTGATCGACCTCGGCCTGCCGACGGTCGTGGCGCTGAACATGGTCGACCTCGCCAAGCGCGACGGGCTCGAGCTGGACGCCGCCAAGCTCGAGGCGGAGCTGGGGGTGCCGGTGGTCGAGACGGTAGCGGTCAGGAAGCGCGGCATGGCCGAGGTGATGGAGCGGCTCGGCACTCTGCTTGCCCAGCCGCGCAAGATCCGCCCCGGCGAAGGCCCGACCAGCGATTTGCTGACCCTCCAGCGGCGCTCGCGCGAGATTGCCATGGGCGCAATCGTCCGGGAGACTCCGGTCCGCCGCATTACCCACCGGCTGGATGGCTTGCTGCTCCATCCCATCGCCGGACCGATCATCCTCGCAGCGATCATGTTCCTGATGTTCCAGGCGGTATTCACATGGTCGGTCGTTCCGGCCGACGCGCTGGAGGCGGCGACGCTGTCGGCCGGCAATTGGATTGGCAATGCGCTGCCCTCCGGCTTCATTCGCTCGATGATCGTGGACGGCGTGTTCGCCGGGGTCGGCGCGGTGATCGTCTTCCTGCCGCAGATCCTGATCCTGTTCGGCTTCATCCTGGTGCTGGAATCGACCGGATATATGGTCCGCGCGGCCTTCATCATGGATCGGCTGATGAGCGGCGCCGGCCTGTCCGGCCGCGCCTTCATCCCGCTCTTGTCCAGCTTTGCCTGCGCGGTGCCGGGCATCATGGCGACTCGAACGATCGAGGATCCCAAGGACCGGCTGACCACCATATTGGTGGCGCCGCTGATGACTTGTTCGGCGCGCCTTCCGGTCTACACGCTGGTCATTGCAGCCTTCATCCCGGCCATCGCCGTGGGCCCCGGCATCGGACTCCAAGGCCTCGTGCTGTTCATCCTCTATATCTCGGGGATTGTCGGCGCGCTGCTTGCTTCGCTGGTCCTCAGGAAAACGGTCGTGAAGGGCGGCGGCGGCCATTTCATGATGGAGCTGCCCAAATATCAGCTTCCACGGCTCGCCGACGTGGCGATCGGCCTGTGGCAGCGCGCGGTAATCTTCTTAAAGCGCGCCGGCACCATCATCCTGGCGACCACCATCATCCTTTGGGCTCTGGCCAGCTTCCCCCAGGCCGGCCCCGGCGAGAAGCAGTCGGACGTGTCGATTGCCGGATACATCGCCGACGGAATTCACACGGTGGTTGCACCGATCGGCTTCAACAAGGACATCAGCATGGCGCTGTTACCGGCCATGGCTGCGCGCGAAGTGGCAGTGGCTGCAATCGGCACCGTTTATTCGCTAGACGCCGGAAACGAGCAGGGCCTCCAGACCCTGGAGCAGCGCCTGGCCGGACGCTGGAGCCTGGCCACCGCCCTGGCATTCCTGGCCTGGTTCGTTTTCGCTCCCCAGTGCATTTCGACCATCGCGGTCACCCGCCGCGAAACCAATGGCTGGCGATGGCCGGCCTTCATGGTCAGCTACCTTTTCGTCCTCGCCTATATTGCAGCCGGCGCTACTTATTGGACAGCGGTCGCCTTCGGCCTTGGCTAAACGCCAAGCGCGTCCTAACGCTGGGCTGACAAAATATGGGAGAGTGACATGGCGGGCGTGAACAAGGTGATTCTGGTCGGAAATTTGGGCCAGGACCCCGAAGCCCGAACCTTCAGCAATGGCGGCGAGGTGGTCAACTTGCGCGTTGCAACTTCGGAAAGCTGGAAAGATCGCGACGGCAATCGCCAGGAGCGTACCGAGTGGCATTCGGTCGCCATCTTCAACGAAAATCTCGGCCGAGTCGCGAAGAACTATCTGCGCAAGGGCTCAAAGGTCTACCTCGAGGGCCAGCTGCAGACCCGCAAGTGGCAGGACCAAAACGGCAACGACCGCTACACGACCGAAATCGTCCTTCAGAAGTTCCGCGGCGAGCTGGTGCTGCTCGACAGCCGCGAAGGCGGTTCGGGCGGAGCCTTTGGTGGTGGTGGCGGCTACAGCGACGACTTCGGCAGCGGTGGATCGTCCAAGCCGCAGCAGCGGCCGCAGCCGGCGGCATTCGACACTGACCTTGATGACGACGTCCCGTTCTAAGGGTCGTTATTTTCCGAGCTTCTCTTTCAAAGCGGCAAGCGCTGCAAAGGGGCTCGCTTCATCCTCGGTCAGGACTCCCGCTTCCTTGAGGGCGGCGTCGGCGCCCGCGCTTCGCGGATAAGGATCGAGCGACAGTGCCAGCGTGTCGGCAATCGCTCCGCCAAGGTCGATCGCCGACCCGTCGTAGAAGATGGTGTCGAGGTCGTCTTCGCCGAGCTCGACTTCCTCTTCCGCACCGCGACTCTTCGGCTCCGGCACGAATATGAGTTCGAACGGCTCGTCTATATGCGCCGGCACCGGCTCGCCGGTCGCAACACAGCACTGGTCGAGCGCCGCCTTGAGCCGGCCGTTGGCGCGCACCTTCCGGCCGTCGCGCGACATGACGGCATGGGCTTCGAAGCGCTCGAGGTTGAGCAGACCCAGCCGGTCTGCAACGGCGCGGCGTTCCTCTTCGTCGGCGGCGATGTCCAGCCGGTCGCCGTCACGAATCTGATCGAGGGGCAGGCGATGAGCAAAGTCGCTCAATCGATTCGACCCTCGATGATGTCCCGATCGCTTTTCCCGCCGAGTCCTTCATTGAAACGCCTGAGGGCCTCCGAGCAGAAAGTGACCGGCGGCTCCATAAGCGGCGGATCATCGCGATAAATGCTGAAGCGGACGGCGTCGGACCATTCCATTTCGCCATCCCGGGCCCGCCGCCACCAATCGACTCGCGTTGCCAGAGCGCCGACCATGAAACGGACCTGCTTGCCGATCGACGGATCGCCAAACCCATTTTGGCGCATCTGCGCATCCATGTCGGCGATGAAGCTTTCGGTGAGGGCAACCGAATGGCGAACGGCATCCTCTTCGCCATCCTCAAGGCGGAGGATGGTGAGTGCAGCGAGGCTGGCAAGAACCGCGAATCGTCCGTCGATGCTGTCTTCGACTCCGCCCTCCCGATACCAGGCGGGCCTCCGCGCTTCACTGACCACCGAGCCATAGAGCGCTCCGGCATCGGGCGCCTTGGGACGCAACTTTGCCATCAACGAGCGCATCGCCATTCTCCTTATGCGGGCAGCGGCTTGCGCCAGCCCTGCCGCTCCGCATATTGAGCCTGCATGCGCTGTTGGACAAGCGCGATCGAATGGAGACGGGATTCAAAATGGCGAAGCGCAGTCTAGTTGCGGTGATTGGTCTGGCGCTCGCGCTGTCGGCCTGTGCCGGATCACGCGATCACAAAGGTTTTGTTCTCGACCCGACGCTGGTCGATTCGATCCAGGTGGGCGTGGACAATAAGGAATCGGTGACCCGCACGATCGGCCGGCCGACCTATACCAGCCAGTGGGATCCCAATGACTGGTACTATGTTTCGCGCAACACGGCGCAGCTTGCTTTCCGCGATCCGAAGGTCACGGAGCAGACCGTGCTTCGGGTGAAGTTCGACCAGGCGGGCAACGTCGTGTCCGTTGAAAAGACTGGCAAGGAGCAGATCGCCCAGGTGGATCCGTCGGGCGACAAGACGCCGACGCTGGGCCGCAAGCGCAGCTTCTTCGAAGAGCTGTTCGGCAATATTGGCACGATCTCCCAGCCCGGACTGCCCGGGGCCCGCCAGTAAGAATTGCCGGTGCGCGACGCTTGTCGGCGCATTCTGTCCAGCCTAAGCCGACGCGCATGACCGCGACGCCCGCCGGCATGACTTATGCCGATTATCTGAAGCTGGACACTTTGCTGTCGGCCCAACAGCCCCTGTCCGACCTGCATGACGAAATGTTGTTCGTCATCATCCACCAGGCCAAGGAGCTGTGGCTGAAGCAGATGCTCCATGAGGTGGGCTTTGCCTGCAGTCTGGTTCGCGAGGACAAGTTCGCCGAAGCTTATAAGGCGCTGTCGCGGGTAAGCCGGATCTGGACCGTGATGACGCTGTCATGGGACGTGCTCGCGACGTTGACGCCGGTCGATTACAGCGCCTTCCGCGACGTGCTTGGCACCTCGTCGGGCTTCCAGTCCGCCCAGTTCCGCGAGCTGGAGTATCGGTTGGGGATCAAGGATCCCAAGTTCCTGAATTTTTACGAGGGCGGAAGCGAAGGCCATACCCGACTGGAGCGCGCGCTCAATGAGCCGTCGCTGTGGGACGAGGCCAACGCCGCCCTGCAGCGCGCCGGATTCCCGATCGAGGGAGAGGGCACGCTGAAGCAAAGCTGGCTGGAGATCTATCGCCGCCCGGACGAGTTTTTCGGGCTTTACCAGCTGGCTGAAAAGCTGGTCGATTTGGACGATGCGTTGGCCGCTTGGCGGCACAAGCATATGCTGACCGTCGACCGGATCATCGGGATGAAGAAGGGCACCGGCGGATCGGAAGGCGTGGCCTATCTGGCGAGCACCCTCAGCAAGCGAGCCTTTCCAGAGCTTTGGTCGCTCAGGACCGAACTTTGAGCTTCAAGCCGCTGTTCACCAAGAGCCTCGGCGCAGATGCGGCGCGCCTGCACTTCGCGGCCCACAGTCATCATCTTTGGCCCGACGCCTCCTTCGAAGGCCAGCTGCAATGCTGGGAGGATGCCGCGGCCCTGGCCGACAACAAGTGGGACAAGGTGATGGGTGAGGTATGGCCTGAGGCCCAGGCCCATGTCGCTGGAGAGCTAGGCTCCGGCGATCCGTCAGCAGTACTCTTCGCATCGAACACACATGACTTCCTGATACGGCTGATGGCCGCCTGCCCGCGCCAGCAAGGCGGCAACTTGCGGGTGCTCACTAGCGACGGCGAATTCCATTCAGCCCGCCGTCAATTCGCGCGCTGGGCCGAGGGCGGCGAGATCAGCCTGGCCAAGGTGGCCGCGGAGCCATTCGATGATTTTTCGGAGCGCTTCCTGGCCGAAGCCAGACGAGGCGGACATGACATGATCATGGTCAGCCAAGTGCTGTTCAACAGCGGGCGCTTGTTCGACCTGGTCCGAGAGCTGGCCGACCTTTCCCGCCCAGAAGGCCCGTGGGTCGTGATCGACGGCTATCACGCCTTCATGGCGATCGAGGCCCCAATTGACCCGGCGATCGCCTCATCGATCTTCTATCTTGGCGGCGGCTATAAATATGCCATGGCTGGCGAAGGGATGGGCTTTATGCATTGCCCGCCCGGCTTTGGCGAAAGGCCGCCGGTCACCGGCTGGTACGCCGAGTTCGGGGAATTGACCGCTCCGCCTGGAAGCCAGGTCGGCTATACCCGGGACGCTATGCGCTTCATGGGCGCAACCTTCGATCCGTCGGCCCTGTATCGGTTCAACGCGATCCGCCGAATGCTTTCAGAAAATGGAATTGCAACGGGCCATGTCGCCGCCAGGGTTGCCGGGCTTCAGGCAGGGCTGCTCGACTTGATTGGCGAGACCGCGCTTGGCGAAGCCGAGCTCCTCAACCCGCTCGACGGCAATGCGCATGCACGGTTCTTCGCTTTTCGGGATAGCCGGGCGCAACGCTGGTGCGCCGAGCTGATGGCAAGAGGATGCGTCACCGATGTTCGCGGCGACGTGCTGCGGATCGGCTTCGGCCTTTATCATGACGAGGAAGACGTCGAGGCGTTCGCCGCGCTGGCGGGCGAGCTGGCCTAGGGCGCAAGCCCCTGACGCCACAGGCGGCTGACAATTTCAGCAACCTCGTCAGGGTTTTCGGAGGACCATACGGCGAACCGTAGCCCGACAAAGACGTTGGCACCCATCACCGCCCAGGCCACGACCTCCTCGGCGAAGGAAGATTCCTCGCGGCGCAAACGGCCTTCGGCGGCGGCTGCCCTGAAGCGGGTAGCAATACGTTCGGCCGCGCCGGAATAATGCTGCTG
>DASTVY010000053.1:0-5966 GCA_035758865.1 Sphingomicrobium sp.
CCCTAGGGGCGCGTCCAAGAAGATGCTGTTGCCGTCCGGGCCCTTGTCCATCGGTACCGAGCCAGGGACGAGATGATAGTCATCCAGCGCGGAACCGCCCGACGGCGCGCTGCATGCAGCCGCAAAGAAGAACGCTGCCCAGATGGTTGTGCGCATCGCTGTCCCCTCTCACGGTGACAAGGGCATGCGACCAGGCGTCGAAGCAAGAACCGTTCGATGAACCGTCGATCAGCGGCGCCTCAGGGCCGGCGATGAAAGTCGATGGTCAGTGTGAAGGGCCCACGAACTTCGACATGATGCGGAACGGCAGGCGGAATGATCATGCTCGCCGGAGCAGCGAGATCGACGCTACCGCCGTCATCATCGTCCCACGTGAAACTGATCTTGCCATCGAGCAACGTCAGGACGCCCCACACATCGTCCTTGAGCTGATGCTCGCGCAGCAGCCCTGCCGGCAGGCTATGCTCATCGAACGGTCCAATCCGACGATAAGAGACGGCATCGGCGGGCAGCTCGGGCCGGCGCATTAGGAAGTCGCTGCGCCGATCAGTGCAACGGCGACACCGAAGAAAGCAACGCCGGCCGGTACGATCAGCACCTGTCCGTAAACCGAACCTCGGCTCATCGGGCCGCACCAGGTCGGCAGCGTCTCACCCCGGTCCAGCGGCGACGGACTGCCAACCCCGGAAAGGTTGGCGAGGATCGTGCTCGTGCTGAAAAATGCGACGACGTAGAGGATCGAAATGACGACCATGAAGAGTGCAAAACCGCTGCCGGCAACCAAAGCCGTCATGGCGCCCAGGAAGATGGCGTAGCAGCCGATCATCGACATCCAGATCGAAACTGGCAGCTGGAATCCGGGTTGGACAATCGACCTGGGTTGGTGCTGCCGTTGTTCGGCGGAACCAATGAACTGAGTCTCTGCTTCGTAGATTTCGTCGAGCCGTTCCTGGCGAAAATCAAACATCGATCACCTCCCTCCCTAAAGGGCTTCGCGCGAGCCCGTGACGTTGCAGCTTGATGCCCATGAGCAGGCTTTCCGCGATGGTCCGCGCCTTGTTCCCGACATGGTCGGTCGCCTCGGCAATGGTCTCGCCGTCGCGAAGCGTGTCGCGGAACAGCTCCAGCCAGCGGGCGAAGTGGCGCTCTTCAAGCCCGTCGATCGCGACATGCTTGCGCATCGGACTGCCGGTGAATTCGCCACTGTTGTGAAGCACCGAGCGCCAGAAGCGCTTCATCTGCTCGAGATGGGCGGGCCAATCCTCAATGCGCTCAGCGAAGATCGGACCGAGCAGATCATCATCCCGAACGCGATCGTAGAAGCGGTCGACGAAGGACGAGATGTATTTGGCGTCGACACCGATCGACAATGCTTCGTCGAGCTTGGCCCGGCGGGCCTCCAAGGCAAATGCGCGTGAACGTTCAGCATTCATCGAACGACTCATAAATAGGTATTTGATATGCCTGTTATGGGTCGTTGCCGATAAAATCAATATGTCATATGCTTATTTTATGCAGCTGAGCCTTCACACCGATTACGCCCTGCGCATCCTGATGGCACTCGCGGCCAGCGAAGAGCAACTGTCCGTCGATTGGATCGCCCGGCATTACGGCATATCTCGCAACCACCTCGCAAAGGTCGCGCAGGGCCTGCAGAATGAAGGGTTGGTGCACACCTTTCGCGGACGCGGTGGCGGGATGCGCCTCGCCCACCCACCAAGCGAGGTCAACGTCGGCGCAGTGGTGCGTCGGTTCGAAACGCTGGACAGTTTCGTGGCCTGCATGCCTGGCGGCCCCGGTTGCGTGATCAACGGAGCATGCGGTTTAAAACCAGCCTTGGCCGGCGCTATCAAGGCGTTCCTGGCACACCTTGACCAGTACAGTCTGGCCGACATCGTCGGGCGACGGGATATGTTACTGAAAAGGCTTCTGGAATCGGCACCTAAGACAGTCAGTACACCCGCGCCTTTGGCTTGATGTAGTCGACATCGTCGGTGAGCGTGTAGGCATGGACCGGGCGGTAATCGATCTTCACGCCGCCGCCCTGGCCGCCCCAGCCGTCGAACCAGGCGGCACTATGCTTCATCCAGTTCTTGTCGTCGCGCTCCGGGAAATCCTCATGCATGTGAGCACCGCGGCTTTCCTTGCGGGTCGCGGCACAGTGCATGGTGACAACCGCCTGTGAAATGAGGTTGTCGAGTTCCAGCGTCTCAACCAGATCGCTGTTCCAGATGAGGCTTCGGTCGGAGACATTGACGTCGGCCATCTTCTTGTAGACCGCATCGATCTTCGACATGCCCTCGGCCAGCGTCCGCTCGGTTCGGAAAACGGCACAGTCGGCCTGCATCGTCCGCTGCATTTCGTCGCGCACCTTGGCGGTCGGCAGTGAGCCTTCGGCGTGGCGGAACTTGTCGAGCCTGGCCAGGGCGAGATCTGACGCTTCCTTCTTCAGCAGCGGCTGGTTGGCTCCGGGCTTGATCACCTCGGCCAGTCTCAATCCGGCCGCCCGGCCGAACACGACCAAGTCGATGAGGCTGTTGGAGCCGAGACGGTTGGCGCCATGAACCGATACGCACGCTGCTTCGCCGACCGCGAACAGGCCGGGGACGACACTGTCCGGATTGCCATCTTTGAGCGTGACGACCTCGCCATGATAATTGGTCGGGATTCCGCCCATATTGTAGTGGACCGTCGGCACCACCGGCAGCGGCTGACGGGTCAGGTCGACGCCTGCGAATATCTTGCCGGTCTCAGTGATTCCGGGCAGCCGCTCGTGCAGGATTTTGGGGTCGATATGGTCAAGATGAAGGAAGATGTGATCCTTATGCTCTCCAACTCCCCTACCTTCGCGGATCTCCATCGCCATCGATCGTGACACCACGTCGCGGCTGGCGAGGTCCTTCGCCGACGGGGCGTAACGCTCCATGAAGCGCTCGCCTTCGGAATTGGTGAGATAGCCGCCCTCCCCGCGCGCGCCCTCCGTGATGAGGACGCCGACACCATAAATGCCGGTCGGGTGGAACTGGACGAACTCCATGTCCTGCAGCGGCAGTCCGGCGCGGAGCACCATCGCATTGCCGTCGCCGGTGCAGGTATGGGCCGACGTCGCAGAGAAATAGGCGCGGCCATAGCCGCCGGTCGCAAGCACCACCGCCTGCGCGCGGAAGCGGTGGATCGACCCGTCGTCAAGGCAGAGCGCTACGAGCCCGCGGCAGGCGCCGTCTTCCATGATCAGGTCGAGCGCGAAATATTCGATGAAAAAATCGGCGTCATACTTCAGGCTCTGCTGATAAAGCGTGTGAAGCATGGCGTGGCCGGTGCGGTCGGCGGCGGCGCAGGTCCGCTGAGCCGGCGGGCCTTCGCCCATATTCTGCATCATGCCGCCGAACGGCCGCTGGTAGATTTTCCCTTCGCTCGTACGACTGAAGGGCATTCCGGCATGTTCCAGTTCGTAAACCGCAGCCGGTGCCTCGCGGCACAGATATTCGATCGCGTCCTGGTCACCCAGCCAGTCGGAGCCCTTGACCGTATCGTACATGTGCCAGGTCCAATGGTCCGGACCCATGTTGCCAAGGCTAGCCGCAATCCCGCCTTGCGCGGCGACGGTATGGCTACGGGTGGGGAAGACCTTGGTGACGCAGGCGGTCTTCAACCCCTTTTCCGCGGCACCCATGGTCGCGCGCAGGCCTGAGCCGCCGGCGCCCACCACCACAACGTCATAGACATGGTCGACGATTTTGTAGGCGGTCATGGATCAGCTGGCTCCGAAGGCGATCTTGGCGAGTGCGAACAGGCTTACGGCGGCGCCGGCGATAGCGGCCATGGTCAGGATGAAGTGGATACCGATGCGCGAACCGTCCTCATGGACATAGTCGTCGACGATGACCTTGAGGCCGTCGAGCCCATGCTTGAACGCTGTAATCACGAGAAGCGCCATCGGCACTGCGCCCCATGCCGATCCGAGCCATTCGCCGATGGTTTGGCGATCCAGCGCGGGAAGCATGATCAGCGAGAAGATCAGCCAAAGCGACAACAGGACAAGGGCAACGCTTGAAAAGCGCTCCTCTAGCCAATGGTGACCGCCATGATGGGCCGAGCCCAAGCCACGGACCTTGCCCAGCGGAGTGGCGCTTTCGCTCCGGCTCATCGTCCCACTCCCACCAGCAACCACCAGGTCAGGGCGGTTGCGAACAACGAACCGACCAGCGTCATCACGGACCAGAAGCGATTGACCTTCAGCTCATAGCCCGAACCCGTGTCGAGCACGAGATGGCGGAGACCGGAGAAAAAATGCTGCCAGAAGGCCCAGGTAAGCCCCACCAGCACCGTCATTCCGGCCCAATGCTGCGCCACCGCGCTGAACTGGGCGTAGGCCTCGTCGCCTGCTGCGAGCGCCGCAAGCCACCAGCCGAGGATCGCCAGCCCGGCAACGGTCAGCGCCGCGCCGGTGATGCGGTGAAGGATCGAGACCGTCATGTGCGGTCCCCATTTCCAGATCGTCAGATGGGGCGACAGTGGTCGCTGGGGATTGCTGCTCATGGGTCCTCGAAACCGCCTGTTGAAAGGGCTTGGTTCCCCTAGGCAGCAGATGGCCGTCGCGCAAGTTCGGCGAGAACTAACTCGCCCTTAACCATTGCAGCCCCATAGCGGCCCTTCGGAGCAGTCTGATTTCTGGGGTTCTAGGGTCCAATGGCGAATATGGTGCAGGGAACGTCGAACGGCGAATATGATCTGGCGCGCAGCTTGACGCTGTACGACACCAGCGGCGACCTTCCCGAGCGCTCCCGAGAACTATGGAAGCTGATCGGCGACGATGCGATCATGCTCGCTCGCGAATTCTGGCGCCGCTATTCGCGCTCGCCCGAGGTCAATGACCGCTTCGATGACGCAAAGATCGAGCAGCTGTCGAAGCGCATCATTCCCTACATCAACGACAAGTTCGAGCGTCTCGACAGCCAGGAGTGGACTCGCCAGGCGCATGACTTCGTCGCCAAGGCGCTCGAGACGGGCCTGTCGCTTTCCACGCTGCTGGCCGGCCTCAATGCCGAGACGGAGGCGGCCTATGCGGCGCTTCGCTCCAAGGTCAGCGAGGAGCGGGAGCTGGTGCGGCTCGCCCGCGCCCTGTCCGAAATACAGGCGATCGAAATCGACTGCTTCATCCATCATGGCATCACCATCACCCGCAGGGAGGGCGAACAGGTCCAGCAGCGCCATGCCGGAAGCTTCAACGGAAGGGTGATGAGCGTCGTCAACGACTGCACCACGGAAAGCGACCAGCTGCGCGGCCAGGCGGCACAGACAAGCACCGCTGCCCGCGGGATGCTTGGCAAGACGAGCGAGGTTGCTGCGGCTGCGGAGCAGTCAGCGGTGGCGATGCGGGAAGCGGCACAGACCGCTGCCGGCCTGATCCGTGCCATCGAGGATGCAAGGACCGAGGTCGAGGTCGCCGCCGGGGTCGCCACCAAGGCCGGAAGCCAGGCCGAAGCGGCGGTCAAGGTCAGCCATGCCCTGTCGGGTCATGTCGAGGCGATCGAATCGATCCTCGGCCTCATCCGCGACATTGCCGGACAGACCAATCTTCTAGCGCTCAATGCGACCATCGAGGCGGCCCGTGCAGGCGATGCCGGCCGCGGCTTTGCGGTCGTCGCCCAGGAAGTGAAAAGCCTCGCCGCCCAGACGGCGCGGGCGACCGACGACATCACCAACAAGATCACCGCCATCCAGCAGGCGACCAAGCAGACGGTCGAGGCCAATGGCTCGATCAGCGCCACGGTCGAGGAAGTCGAGGCGTCCGCCAGCCGCATCCGTGCAGCAATGGAGGTCCAGGCCCAGACGGTGACGATGATCACCGCCGCGGTCGACGAAACCGCACTTGCCGCCGACTCGATGAGCTCGACCATCGCCGCCATCCGCGCCGATACCGAACAGGTCGCTAAAGATATCGACAGCGTCGAACAGGGTTTTGG
>DASTVY010000110.1:0-6438 GCA_035758865.1 Sphingomicrobium sp.
GCCCTCGCCATCGGTGCCAACAGCTTCGCCGCACTGGGCCAATTGGACAAGGGTCGGCAATGGGTTAGCCGGGCGGAACGGTTCGATCCCGGAAATTTGTTCATGCGCTACAATTTGGCGTTCGGCTTGGCAGAAGTCTTCAACGACAAGGATGCCGCGATCGAAATGATCGGTCCCGTGCTGGCCAAGGGCGGGCCGAGCACAATCAGGCTTGCTGCGGTCGATCCCAATCTGGACGGCCTGCGCGGCGATTCCCGATTCAAGGCGATGATGGAGGATGCCTATGACCGCCTGGGCATAGAACCCGTCGCAATTCCTGCCGCTGAAGCTAAGCGAGACTGAATCCAAAATTGAACCGCTTGCAGAGTGCAGGTTTTCCTTGCCCTTGGCTTAATTAACTCGGTAACTTTCCGTTCAAGCAGCAGGGGCCAATGTATGCCCGGCGTGTTCGTTTCCTATTGCCGACCAAGCGCTCCAGTCGCTGAGCAGGTGGCCGCTGCGCTTTCAGCCATTGGCTACGAAGTGTGGCGGGACGACCAGCTGCCTGCGCACCGTGCCTATGGTGACGTCATCGAAGAGAATCTTCGCGCTGCGCGGGCGGTAGTCGTGCTCTGGTCTTCCGAGGCATGCCAGTCCCAGTGGGTGCGTGCCGAAGCCGACTATGCACGCCAGGCCGAAGTGTTGGTCCAGGCCAGCCTCGACGGATCCATCCCTCCGTTGCCATTCAACCAGGTCCAATGTGCCGATCTGTCGGATTGGGACGGGGATTTGCAGGCAAGCGGATGGCTCAAGATCGTTCAGAGCGTGGCTGCGCTTGCGGGACCGATCGACCAGAAGCCGGCCGCACCTGATCGCGGGGACAGCGTCTCGATATGCGTGCTGCCATTTGAAAATATGAGCGGCGATGCCGAACAGGAATATTTCAGCGACGGGATCAGCGAGGACATCACCACCGATCTGTCCAAAGTGTCGGCGCTTGCGGTCACCGCCCGCAATACGTCTTTCATGTTCAAGGGCCAGTCGATCGACGTTCCGGACGTGGCACGGAAGCTTGGCGTCAGCCACGTGCTGGAAGGAAGCGTTCGGAAGGCGGGTAACCGCGTTCGAATCACCGCACAGTTGATCGATGGCCATAGCGGCGACCATGTCTGGGCGGAGCGTTTCGATCGCGATCTGACAGATATCTTTGCCATTCAGGACGAAATTTCAAAGGCGATCGTTGACGCCTTGAAGGTGAAGCTACTCCCCACCGAAAAAGAGGCGATCGAGCAGCGCGGGACAAGCAACGCCGACGCCTACAATCTCTATTTGATGGCTCGCCAAATCTGGATTTCGGGCAATTACGGGGATGTTCGGCGTGACGAGATCGTCATCCGGACGGCGCAGCGGGCGATCAAGCTCGATCCCGGATACGCCCAGGCATGGTCGCTGCTTGCAATCGCCCAGGCCAGCCTGCGCTACCATCACGGCCGGGACGTCGACGACGGACTGGAAGCGGCTGAAGAAGCGCTGAAGCTGAATCCGACGCTCGCCGCGGCCTATAGCGTGCGCGCCCGTCATTTCGCCGAGCAAGGCGATTTCGATCGAGGCGAAGCTGAAATTCGTCGTGCCCTGGAACTCGACCCCAATAGCTGGGAGGTCAATCGGGAAGCGGCCCGGCAGTTGATGCAACGCAGGCGCGTTGAAGAAGCGACCAAGCATTACATGCTGGCTGCGTCGCTCGACGAAGATGATTTCCATTCCTTGATGATGTTGTTGACTTGCTTCTACGCCCAGGGATCGCGGGACCGCATGCCGGAAGTGGCTAAGCAAATGCTGGAGCGGAGCGAGCGGGTGATTGCCCAGGACAGCCTCAATGCCTCAGCTCTCGGCGTAAGCGCAGCGGCGCTTACGATTCTGGGCGACCTCGACAAAGCCAAGGACCGGATTCAGCGAGCGATGATGGTCGATCCGGACAATATCAACATGCCCTACAACTTCGCTTGCGTTCTCTCGACGTGGGTAGGCGATATTGAGGGAGCTTTGGACATGCTCGAGTCCATGATCGAGCGGCAAAGCCGAAGCTTGATGCTGACCATGCTCGCCGATCCGGACATGGACCCTCTTCGGGATCACCCGCGATTCAAGCGCATGGTTGCTGAGGCATTGAAACGCACCGGGATCACTGAGGACATGATCCCCAAGTCTGGCGCAGCGGTGGTCGTTACTGATCCTTCTGCTGAAGCCTCAGCGCGACCTCACTCATAAAGCGGACATCGTCTCCGTCCGCGAGCCATTCGGCTTCGGCGGCAATCGCTCCCAGCATGTCGGCAAGCGGCTCCATCTCCGACTTGGCATAGTTTCCGAGCACGTGTGGCGTCACCTTTTCCCTCTGGCCTGGCCCGGGATGGCCGATGCCGATGCGAACTCTGCGGAAATCGGGACCGAGTGACGCGCCAATTGAGCGGAGACCATTATGTCCGGCGGTCCCGCCGCCGACCTTCACCTTGACCTTCATCGGCGCGAGGTCGAGCTCGTCATGGAAGGCCGTGAGTGCCTCGACGTCCAGCTTGTAGAACTTCAGCGCCTGCTGAACCGCGTCACCGCTGACGTTCATATAGGTTTGCGGCTTCAACAAAAGCAGCCTGTGCCGTCCGATGCGGCCTTCGCTCACCAGGCTCCGGAATTTCTTCTGCCATGGGCCGAAGCCATGCACTGCTGCGATGGCGTCAACCGCCATGAAGCCGACATTGTGACGGTGAAGCGCATATTTGTCGCCCGGATTGCCGAGCCCCGCCCAGATTTGCATGGAAGGCTGCTTAGAGGATCAGGCTCAAACAAAAAACCGCTCGTCCTGAGTAGGGACTGAGCCTGGCGAAGGCCCGTATCGAAGGACAGTCCTTCGATACGCCATTTCGGCAAGCTCAATGGCTACTCAGGACGAACGGAAATTGGTGCGATTACTCGGCGTCGCCACCTTCGGCTTCGCCACCTTCGGCTTCGCCCTCGGCTTCTTCCTCGCCGACGACGGGGACTTCGCCTTCAGGCGCAGCAGCCTCTTCCTCGGTCTGCTTCATCGCCGACGGTGCGACGATGGTAGCAACGGTGAAATCATCGTCCGCGTTGGCGGCCTTGGCGCCCTTTGGCAGCTTGACCTGCGAAATATGGAGCGTGTCGCCGATTTCCAGGCCGGTGAGATCGATGTGGATCTCTTCGGGGATTTCGGACGCATCGCAGATCAGCGCGAGGTCGTGGACGACGACGTTGAGAACGCCGCCGCGCTTCAGGCCCGGCGAATCCTCTTCATTGTCGAAGCGCACAGGAACGTTGACGTTGACCTGGCTATGCTCGCCGATGCGGAGGAAATCGACATGGATCGGCCGGCTGCTCACCGGATGGAAATCGACGGCCTTCGGCAGCGTGCGGTTCTGCTTGCCGTCAACCTCGACCATCACAACCGAGTTCATGAAGTGGCCGCTGTTCAGCATCTTGACGAGAAGCTTCTCCTCGACATGCACCGAAAGCGGTTGCTTCTTGTCGCCGTAAACCACGGCGGGGACCCGGCCATCGCGGCGCAGTGCACGGGAGGCTCCCTTGCCAGCCCGATCGCGCGCCAGGGCGGGCAGCGTTAGCTGTTCGCTCATTTCGCAAATTCCTTCGTAAATATGCCCCGCCACGCCTCCAGGGATGACCATGGGTGGGCAAGCGCGCGCCTATAGGGGCGCGACGCGTTATTGGCAAGTTACGTCGGGATTATCCGATCCGGGCGCTGCTGATGCCCCGTGCGGCCAGCCACTGCTGGACGCTGTCCTTGCCCGCCAGATGACCTGATCCCACCGCGACGAACACCGTTCCCGGCTGATCGAGGCGGCTGACGATCCACTGGCCCCAGCGCGCGTTTCGGTCTGCAATCAGCATTCGATAGGCGACCGGGGAATTTGCCTCGAAACCGGCCAGCATGGTTGAAAAGGTGCCGGTATCGCCCTTTTTCCATGCTCCGAGCAGTTCGCCAAGTGATACCGCCGGCCGCTCTGTTTTCGTCTGGGCATTGACCGGAATCTTCGCGAGTTGGCCGAGCTGGTCTTCGAACCGCTCCAGGCCGCCCACCGGCTTGCCGCTGTCCTCGGCAATCCGGCGCAGAACGCTGTCAGCGCCATGTTCGACCGACATGCCCAGCGATTGGCCCTGACCGACGACCTGCTTGGTCTGCGCGATAAAGGGCTTCAGGAAAGTTTTGCCGTCCGGCCCCATCTCGCTGGCCTGGTCCCCGGCAGCCAGCATGGTGGCGCGATCGGTCGGGACAATGGTTTCCAACACCAGCTCGTCGGAACCGTTGAATGCGTCACGAACGCGATGATCAAACCAGACAGTCCGGCCATCCAGGGAGTGGAACGTGCCAAAAAGATAGATTTTGGTGTCGGCGTCGCTGATTTCCCACAACGCAGGAGTGGCGCGAATGACGGCCGGTGCGCGAATGATCGGAAGGGTTTCGGGAACGGCAGGAGTGGCGATTGAGGCGAGCAGAAGCAGTGCCGCGGATCGCCTCCCGGTAAATCGTCTGTTGGGCGTCCTATGCCCCTTTGCCACTCGATTCCGTGTCACTGGCGACCCCCGCCGGTTGAGTGGCAACAGTCTGCTACAAATGGTTAACGGTCAATAAACTGTCCGTGAAATCTCAACCTTTTGCGACGAGTGGAGGAACTTTTCGGAGTTACTGGACACGAGTGACTTTAATGCCTCGATGCTCGAGCATGTTTTGAACGGACTGGTCGCCCGCCAAATGACCCGCACCCACTGCCAGAAGCACGGTGCCCGGCTGATCGAGCCGGCCCTTTACCCAATTTGCCCAATTGGCGTTGCGCCTGGTGAGGAGCGCGTCGCGTAGTTCGGCAGCATCGCTAAGGTCGCTGTTGAAACTCTTTGCGATTTCCTTGACGTCGCCGCGGGTCCAGGCCTCCAGCATGCCCTTGAACTCCGAATTCATGTCGCCCGCGCTCTCGAGCATCGCGACCAGGAATTTCCGCTGCGCATCTTCCGAAAGTCGGTCGAAGTAACCGAGCTGCTCGGCGTTGGTTTCGAGCTGCCCGATCGTCTTCTTGCTATCCTGGAACTGCTTTTTGAGGGTCGATTCCACGCCCGAACCAGGATCCAGCCCCAGTTCCTTGAACTGGACGCCAAGCAGCATGAAGGCAGCCGCCCAGGTTTCCAGCTTGTCGAACATCGGCGCTGGGATGCCTGACTTCTGGACCGCCTCCTGAAGCGCAGCTTTCTTGTCGGGCGGCACCCGGTCGACGAGCGGAGGGAGGCCTTCGCTGACGGCAAGCTGCAGCAGTTCGCTCATCGTCGCGGCAGGATTGCTTTCGTCGATCACCGTTTCCACGACCAAGGTGTCCGCGCCCGCGGCTGCGGTATCGAAAGCCGAGCTGCGCCACTTGGTGTCCTTGGGCAGCAGGTGGATCGTTCCGAACAGGTAGATGGTGGTATCGTGGTCCGCCACCTTCCACAGTGCCGGGTTGGCCGCTTTCGGTTCCGTTGCCGGCGCCGCGGCACATGCGGTGGCGGCGATGGCGGAAAAGCCGACAAGACGGCGGCTCAGACGCTTTAACAGACTCATGACGCTCTCATGCTCCGGTTCTATTCGAACGGAAGGTAGGGGCTCCAACTGCGCTCGTCCACTTGTCCCAGCCGAATTCATGCGCCAAAGCCGCGTGGTCGATTGAATGGGGAATTTCCGACCGTGAGCCTCAGCTTCCAGGACCTGATCCTGACCCTGCATCGCTATTGGGGCGAGCAGGGCTGTGTCATCCTCCAGCCCTATGACCTGGAGATGGGGGCGGGGACCTTCCATCCTGCGACGGTCCTGCGCGCACTCGGCCCGGACCCGTGGAAGGCGGCCTATGTCCAGCCTTGCCGGCGTCCCACTGATGGCCGCTATGGGGAGAACCCCAATCGGCTGGGCCACTATTACCAATATCAGGTCATCCTGAAGCCCAGCCCTGAGAATCTTCAGGAGCTTTACCTCGGCTCGCTCGATGCGATCGGGATCGACCCGCTGAAGCACGACATCCGCTTCGTCGAGGACGATTGGGAAAGCCCGACATTGGGCGCCTGGGGCCTAGGTTGGGAAGTCTGGTGCGACGGGATGGAAGTGACCCAGTTCACCTATTTCCAGCAGGTCGGCGGGTTCGACTGCAAGCCGGTGTCGGGCGAACTCACCTACGGGCTCGAGCGCCTTGCGATGTACATCCAGGGCAAGGACAATGTGTTCGATCTCGACTTCAACAATGACGGGGTCACGTACGGCGACGTCTTCCTCGAAAACGAACGGCAGATGTCGAAATGGAATTTCGAGGTGGCCGACACCGACGCGCTGTTCGACCTGTTCAGGAAGGCGGCCGCGGAGAGCGAGAACAGCCTGAAAGCCGGGGTTGCGATCGCGGCATATGAGCAGACGATCAA
>DASTVY010000132.1:0-5616 GCA_035758865.1 Sphingomicrobium sp.
AGCCCGAAATGAATGGCGCACGAACCGCGGCCCCGCTCGCGCTGTACGTCCACTGGCCCTTTTGCGTTAGCAAATGCCCTTATTGCGACTTCAACAGCCATGTCCGCGCCTCGGTCGAGCAGGTCGAGTGGCGCGACGCTCTGCTGGCCGACGTGGCTCATGAAGCGGCGCTACTACCCGACCACCGGCTCGGCTCCATCTTCTTCGGCGGCGGCACGCCGTCGCTGATGGAGCCGGAGACCGTCGAGGCGATCATTGCGGCAGCCCGCGAACACTGGCCGGTCTCGGACGATCTCGAAATTACGCTTGAGGCCAATCCCAATAGTGCAGAGGCCAAGAAATTCGCCGATCTCGCCGCCGCAGGTGTGAACCGTATCAGCCTTGGCCTTCAAAGCTTCGACGACAAGGCGCTGGCCTTCCTTGGCCGCGCTCATTCGGCTGATGAAGGACTTCGGGCCCTTGAAGTTGCACAATCGGCTGTAGATCGGGTCAGCTTCGACCTGATCTATGCCCTGCCCGGTGATACCGAGGAGGCATGGTCAGCCTCACTGAATCGAGCGCTACGCCTCGGAACCGAGCATCTGTCGCTGTACCAGCTGACGATCGAACCCGGGACGCGCTTTGCCACCATGGTCGCCAAGCATGAGTTCGAGCCGCTCGACGCCGACCGCTCAGCAACCTTGTTTGAGCTGACGCAGGAAAGGACCGCGGCAGCGGGCCTACCGGCCTATGAAATTTCCAATCACGCCATGCCGGGCGCCGAGAGCCGCCACAACCTCGCCTACTGGCGCTACCAGGATTACGCCGGCGTCGGCCCGGGAGCCCATGGGCGACGTGGCGGATTGCGCACCGTGCGCCACAAGAAACCGGAAAATTTCCTTTCTGCGGTCGGCCGAAATGGACACGGAATCTCCGAAGAAGAGGAGCTGACGGCAAACGAAGCAGCCCACGAGGCGCTCGTCATGGGACTGCGGCTGGCCGAAGGAATCGAGCCTGCCCTGCTAAGCGAACGATTTGCCGGTCACCGGATCGTCGATGAGCCCTCGGTCGTGCAACTGGTCGGCCACGGCCTGCTGGAGCGCAATGGACCGCGGTTGCGGACATCGCCCGCCGGTCGACTGCTGCTGGACTCGATCCTGGCTGAAATAGCGGCCTAGAAGGCCGTTGCAGCCGGAGAAATGACGGTCGATCCGGCCGAATTCACCTCGCGCACTTCCAGCAGCCGTTCGGCAATCCCGTCACGTCCAAACCGGAAATTGCCGTCGACCCCGCCGAAGCCGTCCTTGTCGATCAGCGATTTGGCCGGGAATGACCGTCCGATCGGCCAATCTCGGGAGCTCCTAACGGCCAATAACACTGCGTCATACCCCAGGCTTGCCAGCCGGTACGGCGTCTTCCCGTATCGGGCGCGATAGCGCGCGACCAGCCTGTCGAATTGCGCGTCCGGAGGAGCCGCAAACCAGGCGCCACGAAGCGCGCTATTCTTGCCGATTGTCCGATCGGTCCCCCACAGTTCGGTACCCAACCGACGAGGGCCGGCCTTGAGTGCAGTGCTCGCCCTCGCGGCCATGCCGCTGGCATCGCCCACGAGCACGGCATCCATGGTCAGTCCGTTCAGCCTTTTGGCGGCTGCCGAGAGGGCTGCCGGGTTTCGGTCGTAACTCTGAACCGACGCTACCCGTCCTCCAGACTTCTGCACGCTAGTCAGCAACGATTGCGCCGCACGCTGGCCATAGAGACCGGTCGGCACCAGCGCACCGAAGCTCTTCATGCCTTTCGATTGCGCATGCGCGACGACGCGGCTGATCGACTGGTCCGGAGTCAAACCGAGGATATAGACGCCGTTGCCGGCCACGCCCTCGTCGTTCGAGAATGCGATGACCGGTACGTTCGATCGCTGGGCTACGGGCGCTGCCGCCCGAACATCTTCCGCCAGCAGCGGGCCGAGGATCAGCCGGTTTCCTTCGGCAATCGCCTTTGCGGCGGCGGCCGCGGCACCGCCGGGAGCGGCGCTGTTGTAGACCGTAATCCGAAGAGTTTGCTCCTTGGTATCGACCAGGGCCAATTTCGCGGCATTCGAAATGGAAGTGCCGATCGGGCCGTCGGGGCCGGTCAGCGGAACGATGACGGCGATTCCGTTATAAGCGAGACCGGTTGGCGGCGGCTCTGGCACGACGGGTTCGAGTGGCTGCCTTGGGCCGGTCTGGCAGGCCGTCAGAGCCAGGATTGATGCCGTAGCGCCAACAATGAATGCGCGCCGCGCTTGCGGGCTAGTCAAAATCAATGCCATGCCCCTTCCCGATGGATCAGTCGCTTCCCCCCGGTCTCTATATCGTCGCGACGCCAATCGGCAATCTTGGCGACATGACGTCGCGCGCCGCCGAAACACTTTGCCGGGTCGATCATATACTGGCGGAGGATAAACGGGTCACCGCCAAGCTTCTCGCCCACATCGGCGCGAAAGCACCGATGACGGCCTATCACGACCATAGCGACGATCGGCTTCGCGAACGGATTCTCGCCGATCTCGGGTCAAAAGCCGTAGCGCTGGTCAGCGACGCGGGAACGCCGTTGATATCCGATCCTGGTTACAAGCTTGTCAGGGCTGCGCGTCTGGCCGGCCATCCGATCTACACACTGCCCGGCCCGTGCGCGGCGATCGCGGCGCTGACCCTTGCCGGTCTTCCGACTGACCGGTTCCTGTTTCTTGGATTCCTGCCGGCCAAGGCCAAGGCCCGGGCCGACTCCATCGCCGAAATTGCCGCGATCCGCGCCAGCCTTGTCCTCTACGAAAGCGGCCCCCGCCTCGGCGAAACCTTGGCCGCTCTGGCGGAAGGACTCGGTGATCGAGACGCTGCCGTGATCCGGGAAATCACGAAACTTCACGAAGAATCTGCAAGCGGGACCTTGGCAGAGCTTGCTAGCCGATATGCAGATGCACCCGCCAAAGGTGAAATCGTGATTGTTGTGGCGCCACCACCCAAAGCCGGTCCTGCAAGTAACGAGGACATCGAAACTGCGCTGGACGAAGCGCTTGCTCGCCTTTCCCCCTCGCGTGCGGCCGCTGAGGTGGCGGAGCGCCTCGGAGTGCCCCGCAAGCAGGTCTATGCCCGTGCGATGGAGAAGGCTGGCTGACGCGGCGTTGACCCGCCAGCAAGCCGAGGCACGCGGACGCAAGGCGGAGATCATCGCCGCCTGGTGGCTTCGCCTGAAGGGCTGGCGGATTTTGGCACAACGCGCCCGCGTTCCCGGCGGCGAGGTAGACCTGGTCGCGCGCCGCGGCCGGACGATAGCGTTCATTGAGGTGAAGCAGAGGGCGACGGGAGAAGCGGCGGCCTGGGCGCTCGATGAGTATCGGTTGTGCCACGTTGCGGTAGCGGCCGAACGGCTGGCGCCGCGTTTCGCCCGCTCCGGCGATATCGTACGGATCGACGCCATGTTCATCGTCCCTGGCCGTCTTCCTCGCCACCTGCCCAACGTCTGGCACGGGTGACAAGCTAGCCGGCTTCGAATAGGCGACAGGCATGAGCCTGACCGTCGCCGTGCAAATGGACCCGTTGGAGAAGATCGGCATTGCCGGCGATTCGACCTTTTCCCTGATGCTGAAGGCGCAGGAGCGCGGGCATCGGCAATATCATTATCTCGCCAATGACCTCAGCTACGAAGACGGCCGGGTTCGGGCGCGTGCACGGCCCGTGACCGTGCAACGGGTCGAAGGTAATCACTTCAGCGCCGGCGATTTCGAATTGCTCGACCTCGCAGCCGACGTCGACGTTGTCCTGATGCGGCAGGATCCGCCGTTCGACATCGGCTACATCACCGCGACTTACCTTCTGGAGCGGGTCGCCGCCGACACGCTGGTGGTCAACGACCCGCGATCGGTCCGCGATGCGCCGGAAAAGCTGTTCGTGCTGGACTTCGCTGAGTTCATGCCGCCGACGATGATTAGCCGGAATCTGGCAGAAATCAGAGATTTCCATGCCCGTCATGGCGAGATCGTAGTCAAGCCGCTTCATGGCAAGGCGGGCGAAGGTGTGTTTCGCATCGGCAGTGACGGGACAAACCTCACGGCGCTTGCTGAGCTGTTCGGCTCCATCTGGAAGGAGCCTTTCATCGTCCAGGCATTCCTCCCGGCCGTAGCCGACGGCGACAAGCGCATCGTGCTGGTCGACGGCGAAGTCGCCGGTGCGATCAACCGGAGGCCGAAAGATGGCGAATTCCGCTCCAATCTCGCTGCCGGAGGGACCGCGGAACAGACCGAACTGAGCGCGCGCGAAAAGGAAATCTGCGCCGCGATCGGCCCGGAACTGAAGCGCCGCGGCCTGCTGTTCGTCGGGATTGACGTCATCGGCGGCATGATGACCGAGATCAACGTCACGTCCCCCACCGGGATCGTTGCGATCGATAAGTTCAACGGAAGCGACACGCCCGCACTCATCTGGGATGCCATCGAAGCGAAAGTCGCCCGATGAGCGACTGGATTGTCCGCCTGATCGAACAGTCAGGCTATCTGGGCGTCGCCTTCCTCATGTTCCTGGAGACGGTGTTCCCGCCAATCCCGTCGGAGGTGATCATGTCCGTTGCGGGCGTCGCGGCGGGCCAGGGCAGGCTTAACTACGGCTGGGTGGTGGCGGCCGGCACGGCAGGCGCCATGTTGGGGAATATCCTCTGGTATCTTGCCGCCCGCGCGCTGGGTATTCAGCGGCTGGAGCCGATCATCCGCCGCTGGGGCCGGTGGATTACGATGAGCTGGGCCGAGGTAAAGCGGGCCGAGCGTTGGTTTTCGCTTCACGGCACTTTCTTCGTCTTCCTCGGCCGCCTTCTTCCGACAGTCCGGAGCCTCGTTTCCATCCCCGCCGGCCTCCTTAGGATGAGCTTTCGTCGGTTCCTGCTGGCATCGACCCTGGGCACGGCGTGCTGGACCGCCCTGCTTGCCGGTGCCGGATACAAGCTGGGCGAAAATTACACCGACATCGAAAAAGTGCTCGGCCCCGCCGCCAACGCAATTCTCGTCATCCTAGTCCTGGGCTATATTTACCGCGTGTGGACCCACCGGCACATGCCGATCGAGGAACCCACAAAGCCAGACATAACCAGCCTGTAGGCCGCGATTAGGCCCGCGGGTGGGCGTGGCGATAAACGTCGAGCAGGCGCGCGGCATCGACGTCGGTATAGATTTGCGTCGACGACAGGCTGGCGTGGCCCAGCAGTTCCTGCAACGACCTCAGGTCTGCACCACGCGCCAGCAGATGCGTTGCAAAACTGTGGCGCAGGGCATGCGGAGTGAGGCTATCGGGCAATCCAAGACGAGTCCTCGCAGACCGAACGGCGCGTCGAACCAGGTCTGGGTTCAATGGCCCGCCCTTTGCCCCGACGAACAACGGAGTGTCGCCCGCCAGGGGATAGGGGCAAAGCGCAACATAGGCCGTGATCGCTTCCTTGACCGCTGGCACCAGCGGCACGATCCGGGTCTTACCGCGCTTGCCCGTCACCCGCATCGCTTGACCTAACGGCAGGGCGCGCGCGGTCAGCCCCATCGCTTCGGCAACCCGAAGCCCGGCTCCATAGAGCAAAAGCAGGATCGCCAGGTCGCGTGCCCCGATCCAGTCATTGGGA
>DASTVY010000173.1:0-4330 GCA_035758865.1 Sphingomicrobium sp.
ATTGTGACGATTGGCGTCGAAAACCTTATGGTGATCGCGACTGGCGATCATGTCCTGGTCGCACCTTTGTCCGAGGCGCAACGAGTCCGCGAGGCTGCTGAGCTGATGAAGCGCAGCTAAGGGCCGCCCGGGAGTCGAATCAGGACTCAACTTTGGTCGGTTACTGACATAACTTTCAGTAGACATACGTGCGATTATCCCGTGCTTAACACAATGTTTACGTTACTCTTCTCGCGTTCCTCAATTCGCCTGTAAAAAATACCGACACACCGTGGTTTGAACCACAACATCTTGTTGACCAGGGTGTTCGGAGCAACAGTCCTTGCCAGGGGGATGGTTCAATTGAGGACCTGGGAGGGTCAGCACCAAATTGAGGTTTACCGTTAAGGCGCTCGCCGCGCCGCTTATCATGCTTGCCGTTTTGCCGGGCTGCAAGGTTTCGAAGCCTGCGAAGGCTGAGACTCCGTCCACCGAGAATCCTAATAGTCCTGCTCCTGCGCCCGCGCCTGCGCCTGCGCCCACTCCGACGCCAGCGCCGGGGACCGGGCAGACCAGCCCGACGCTGGTGGGCCTGGCTCCTATCCCGTCCAACTTCGACTACAACCAGGCGATTTGGACGACCGGAGCGGGCATTCCGAAATCAGGCGCGCCCGACATCGTCGGCGCCTTCCGCTTCATCTGCGGCGCCGGCCAGCTTTCCTATGACGATCCGATCCTTTTCCCAGGACAGCCGGGCAAGTCGCACCTTCACCAATACTATGGGAACGTCACCGCCGACGCGAATTCGACCTATGCGAGCTTGAGGGGCGCGGGCGACAGCACCTGCAACTGGACAGGCAAGGGCATAGCCGCAAACCGGTCGGCCTACTGGATGCCCGCGATGCTCGATGGAAAGGGCAACGTGGTCAGACCAGACCAGGTCTCGATCTACTACAAGCAGCGGCCGCAGTCGGACCCGACGGTAAGCGATCCGAACAACCCGAAGTTCCTCGGCAAAGCCGTTCAGCTTCCGAATGGCCTCAAGTTCATTTTCGGTTGGGATCCGACCGGCGCCAATCAAATCAAGACTGGCGGCGCATGGTTCGACTGCATGGGTCCGTCGGCCAAGCCCGGGCATTATTCGAGCCTGACGACCGCACTGGCCAACTGCCCCGCCGGCAATCAGGTCGGCGCGGTCATCAACGCTCCGGAGTGCTGGGACGGCAAGAATCTCGACAGCCCGGATCACCGCAGCCACGTGGCCTACGCCAGTTACGGCTCGTGGGGCTATCTGAAGTGCCCCTCGTCGCATCCGTACAATATCCCGACGTTCACATTGGGCGCCTGGTACACCGTCGCGTCGGGTGACAATGGATCGCTGTGGGAGCTGTCGTCGGACATGATGGCTCCGGGTCAGCCCAAGGGTCATACGTTCCACGCCGACTTCTTCATGGCGTGGGACCCCGCGGTCCACAACATCTGGTGGCAGAACTGCGTCAACAAGCTGCTCACCTGCACGGGTGGCCAGCTCGGTAACGGCCAGGACCTCGTCGGTGCAGCCCAACCCACCTACAACGGCGTCAAGTCCTGGAGGCATCCGCAAAGGCTGGTGCCGGTCCCGTGATGAAAGTTCGCCTCATTGCCCTCGCGGCCGCGCTCGGCTCTGCCGGCGCGGCCCAGGCGGAGGTCATCGAAGTTGGCGCCGGCGGCACCGTCAGGGTGCTGTCGGACGCCCCCAACGCCACCTGGGCGTCGACCGATCAGGCCGATGCGATCGATCAGGTCGAGCTCATCGAGGGCGGTACGGAGGTTCCCGCTAACGCGGTCACCGTACTCACCGAGCAGGGCTGGTCTGGCGCCTATGCGCAGGCGCTGGTGGAGGTTGCGAAGGCGAACGACATCAGCCCTTATTTGCTCGAAGCCGTGGTCTGGCAGGAGAGCCGCTGGAACCCATCCGCGCGATCCCGTGCTGGTGCCATCGGTTTGGCGCAATTGATGCCCGGTACAGCGCGGGACCTTGGCGTCGATCCGCGCGACCCGGTACAGAATCTCTCGGGGGGTGCGAGGTACCTTCGCCAGCAGCTGAACCGTTTCGACGGCAATGTTGAGAAGGCCCTCGCTGCCTATAACGCCGGTCCGGGGCGGGTGATGACGGCTGGGGGAATTCCGTCGATTCCTGAAACGCAGGCATATGTCCGCGCCATTGTTGCGCGCCTTGCGGCCAATTCAATTCAAGAAGGAACACGTCAGTGAAGATTGTCAAAGCGACGGTCGCACTTGCCGCTTCAGCCATTCCCACCGCGGCGATGGCTCAGGCCAATCCCCAGGGCTCCGGCCCGATCGTGTCGGCACTCAGCTGGCTACAGGGAACCCTGCTCGGCAATGTTGCAACGTCGGTCGCCGTCATCGCGGTCGCGATGGTCGGTTTCATGATGCTTACCGGCCGCCTCAACTGGCGCTTCGGTGCGACCGTGATCATCGGATGCTTCATCCTGTTCGGCTCGGCCGCGATCGTGTCGGGCATCCAGACCACCGCAGCGGTTTCGGGCTAGCGGATGCGCGCACCGCTCTTCCGCGCCCTCACCAGGCCGCAGATGTTCGCGGGGGTCACCTTCAACTTCTTCGTGATCAATGCCGCCGTGACGACGGAGCTTTTCCTCCTGACGCGGTCGTTTCTCGCTCTTCCGGCGGCAGTGGCCATCCACGCTGTCGGATATTTTCTGTGCCTGCGCGAGCCGCGGGTCTTCGATTTGTGGCTGACCAAGGTCAGCCGCTGCCCCCGTGTGCGCAACTACAAGCGCTGGGGCTGCAATAGTTATTTGCCTTGAGGAGTCTGTCCATGAAGTGGACCGGGCCAGCCCAGTGGACGAAGCGGGAAGCTCGCGCTGGTGACCGCCTGCCGTTCGATCGGCACATCGACGACGCGACCATCCGGCTTCGCGACGGCGCCGTGATGCGCACGCTGCACATCGGCGGCATGGAGTTCGAGACGCAGGACGCGGATCAGCTCGATCATGCGCTAGCGGTGCGCGAAGTGCTTCTGCGCAGCGTGCTCGACGCGCGCTTCGTGCTTTACCATCATGTCGTCCGTCGCCGCGTGACCGTCGCTTCGGGCGGCGAGTTCGAATCTCCGTTCTGCGCGGCCATCGGCAAGCAGTGGGATGCGCGCCTTGCGGGCCGTCGGCTGTTCGTCAACGAGCAGTTCCTGACGATCGTCCGCCGCCCCGCACGCGGCAAAACGGGTTGGCCGGAGCGTATCCAGCGCAAGTTCGGGCGGGGCCGCGAGGACGATCCCGGCACCTTTCGCGACCTTGAGGCGGCGACCGCGTCTCTACTCGCTGGTCTCGAACCGTACGGTGCGCGGCTGCTGTCGACTTACCGCACGGAGACGGGCGAGTTCTCGGAACCCCTCGAGTTCCTTTCCAGCATTTACAATGGCGAGATGCGCCCGGTCGTCCTTCCTGCGGACGGCAGCGACCTCGGCCACCATCTTCCGTACAAGCGCATCAGCTTCGGCCTCGACGCAATCGAAACCGCGGGCGCTGGCGGACGCAACTTTGCCGCCATGCTCTCGATCAAGGAATATCCCGCGGAAACGCGTCCCGGCCTCATCGACAATATCCTTCGCCTTCCGTGCGAACTGGTCCTGACCGAGACCTTTGCTCCGGCCGATCGCCAGATAGCGCGCGAGCGAATGGACCTCGCTCTCCGCCGTCAGAAGGCGAGCGAAGAGGATAGCGGGACGGAACGGCGCGAGATGCTGTCCGCGCGCGACGCGCTCGGCGCAGGGCAGGCCGGCTTCGGCGACCATCACTTCAGCCTTCTCGTCCGAGCAGGCGACCTCGCCGAGCTGGACACGGCGATGGCCAACGCCTCGGCGGCGATTGCCGACATCGGTGCGATCGCGGTGCGCGAGGACGTGAATCTTGAGCCTCTGTTCTGGGGCCAGTTCCCCGGCAACGAGGCCTATATCGTCCGTCGCGCCCTGATCTCGACGGCCAATGCCGCGGGCTTCGTTTCGCTTCATGGATTCCCGGTCGGACAGCCCACCGGCAATCACTGGGGTGACGCTGTCTCTGTGCTGGAGACGACCAGCTCGACGCCTTATTTCTTCAACTTCCACGAAGGCGACCTCGGTCACTTCTCTATCATCGGTCCATCCGGATCGGGCAAGACCGTCGTGCTGAACTTCCTCGCCGCCCAGGCGCAAAAGTTCGCGCCTCGCACGATCTTCTTCGACAAGGATCGCGGCGCGGAGATCTTCCTGCGCGCTGCCGGCGGTCACTATTCCGTGCTGCGTCCGGGCGAGCCGACGGGCTTCAACCCGCTGCGTCTGCCGAACACGGCCGAG
>DASTVY010000175.1:0-6909 GCA_035758865.1 Sphingomicrobium sp.
TTCCGGTGAACAGATCGGCGACCGCGACGCCGACCTTCATCGGCCCGCCTCCGGGTTCGCCGTCCGGCACTCCCGTCAGGCTCATCAGCCCGCCCATGCCCTGAATGATGTAGTCGTATCCGGCGCGCTGGGCGTAGGGTCCGTCCTGGCCGAAGCCGGTAATCGAAGCGTAGATCAGGCGCGGATTGGCGGCCCGAAGGCTCTCTGCATCCAGCCCGAATTTCTTCAGCCCACCGACCTTGAAATTCTCGACGATGACATCTGCATCGGCCGCCATTCGGCGGACCAGCGCGGCGCCTTCCTCTGTCGCGAAGTCGATGGCAACCGACCGCTTGCCGCGGTTGGCGGCAAGGAAATAGGCCGCGACCTTCTCGTCGCCATGCTCCAGCCACGGCGGTCCCCAGTGGCGCGTGTCGTCGCCGGCGCCCGGCTTCTCGACCTTGATGACGTCCGCACCGAGATCGGCCAGCAGCTGGGTCGCCCAGGGACCCGCCAATACGCGGCTAAGGTCGAGGACTCGCACCCCCGTCAGCGGCTTGCTCAAGCCACCCGCCTTTTCCGGAACCGCGGCCGGACATCGGCCAGGATGGCCTGGGCAGCGTTGTGGCCCGGGGCACCGGTCACGCCGCCGCCCGGATGCGCGCCCGATCCGCACAAATAGAGGCCTGGAAGCGGCATTCGATAGCCGGCTGCGCCGATCATCGGCCTTGCGCTGAACAGCTGATCGAGGCCCATCTTGCCGTGGAAAATGTCTCCGCCGATGAGCCCGAAGCGGCGCTCGAGGTCGAGCGGCGAATGAATCTGCCGGGCAACGACCGACTTGGCGAAGCCGGGCGCGTGCGCATCGACCGTGGCAATGATCGTGTCGGCCGCCTGTTCGCGCTCATCGTCCCACGATCGGCCGTCCGGCAATTTGAACCGGAAGTGCTGGCAGAACAGCGAAGCGACATGCTTGCCCTTGGGCGCCAGACCCGGATCGAGGGTCGAGGGTATCAGCATCTCGATAACCGGCTTCGACGACCAGCCGTTGAGCGCTGCGTCGGCGTGGGCACGGTGCATATAATCCATGCTCGGTGCCATGATGATGCCCGCGGTGAGGTGATCTCCGCGGCCAGGCAGCGAAGTGAAGTTGGGCAGCTTGTCGAGCGCCACATTCATTCGGAAGGTCGCGCTTTCGCAGCCCCAATGGGCAAAATGCTCTTCGACCTGCCTGCTGACGGCGCCTTTGGGCACCAGCCGGTCGAACAAAAGCTTCGGATTGACCCCGGCGGCAGTGGCCTTCGCCCGCCCTGTCTTTCCGCCGGAAACGGCTCCCGCGGCCCGTCCCTTTTCCACGATGATCTCGCTGACCGGAGCATTGAGGACTATATCCACCCCCGCCTCATGGCAGGCCTTGGCCATCGCCTGTGTAATCGCGCCCATTCCGCCGATCGCATGTCCCCAGGCGCCCGGAACCCCGGCCGCCTCGCCGAACAGGTGGTGGAGCAGCACATAAGCGGTGCCGGGCGTGTAGGGCGAGGCGAAATTGCCGACGATCCCGTCGAAGGCGAACAATGCCTTGGTCAGATCTCCCTCGAAGAATCGATCGAGGATGTCGCCGGCGCTCTTGGTCGCGAATTCGTGGACCGTGCGGATCTCGTCGGTCGACAGCCCAATGAGGTCTCGGCCAAGGCTGGCAAGCGTCGGCAACCCGCGGATGCCCGCGCCGGCCCCGGGCGGCGCCTTTAATAGCCACTTGCGGATCAGCGGGACGACCGTGTCCAATTCTTCGTGATAGCGGTCATAGGCTGCGCCGTCGGCGGGGACATGACGGGCAATCTCCGACCGCGTCAGCCCATCGCGGCCGGCAAGCAAATAGCTTCCGCTGGGCCCAGGAAGGAAGTTGTCGAGCTTTCGCAACACGACCTTCAGGCCGTGGCGCTCCAGCTCCATGTCCTTGATCACCTTGGGCTGGAGCAGCGAGACGGTATAGCTCGCCGCGCTGTTCTTGAACCCGGGATGGAATTCGTCCGTCACGGCCGCGCCGCCGACACGGTCTGCGGCTTCCAGAATGGCGACCTTCAGGCCCTTCTTGGCGAGATAGTGGGCGCAGGTCAGGCCATTATGACCGGCCCCGATGATCAATATGTCGTGCATCAGCGCATCAATACCAATTCTTCGGACATGGTGGGGTGAAGCGCGACGGTCGCGTCGAAGTCGGCCTTTTTGAGGCCGGCCTTCACCGCGATCGCCGCCGCCTGGAGAATCTCGGGCGCATCCGGCCCGATCATGTGGATGCCGACAACCCGATCGGTCGCCGCGTCGACCACCAGCTTGTACAGCGAGCGCTCGTTGCGGCCGGCCAGCACATTCTTCATCGGCCGGAAGTCGCTCGTGTAGGTTCTGACCTGGCCCAGCCGGTTGCGCGCCTCGCTCTCCGTCATCCCGACGCCGGCGATCGGCGGATGCGAAAACACGGCATGGGGCACGCAATTATGGTCGACGGTCCAGGGCTCGCCGCCGAATTGCGTGTCCGCAAAAGCGTGGCCCTCCCGGATCGCGACGGGGGTCAGTTGAATTCTGTCGGTGACATCGCCCACGGCGAAGATGGAAGGCACCGTAGTTTGGCTGTTGTCGTCGACCTTGATCTGACCCTTGTCCCCCAATTGGACTCCGACTTCCTCAAGACCCAGTCCTTCGACATTGGGGATGCGCCCAGTGGCGAACAGCACCGCGTCGGCGTCGATGTCGTCGCAGCCTTCCATGTCGACGAACAGGCCGCCGTCGTCCTGCTTTGCAATGCGATTGAAGCTGGAATTGAAGCGAAACTCGATACCCTTGGTCATCGAGATCTGAAGTAACCGGTCACGCATCTGCTCGTCATATCCGCGCAGGATGACGTCGGATCGATTCACGACGATCACATGGCTTCCGAACTGGTGGAAGATACCGGCGAACTCGTTCGCGATGTAGCCGCCGCCGGCAATGACGATCCGCTCCGGAAGCCTGTCCAGATGGAACACTTCATTGGAGCTGATGGCATGCTCCACACCTTCGATGTGCGGCATGTTTGGCCGCGCGCCGGTCGAGACCAATATCTTGCCGGCAGAGACGGTCTTTCCGCTGGCCAACCGGATTTCGTTCGGCCCCGTCAGTGTCGCCCGTTCGTGGAAGATCTCGACCTCATGGTTGGTCAGAGTCTGCGTATAGAGGCCCTCCAGCCGGGAAACCTCGGAAAGCACGTTGTCACGCAGGACCGCCCAGTTGAACGCGCACTTTGGTACGTCCCATCCGAACATCGCCGCGTCGTTCAGATCCTCCGCAAAATGCGCGCCATAGACCAGAAGCTTCTTCGGAACGCAGCCGCGGATCACACAGGTGCCGCCAATCTTATGCTCCTCGGCGATTGCAACGCGGGCGCCATGAGCTGCGGCGATGCGCGCAGCGCGAACGCCGCCTGATCCGGCGCCGATCACGAACAGATCATAATCGGTCAAAGACCAGCCCTTTCAACGAGATCCCGGGTAGATGGATCTAGCTTGTCGCGGGCCTCACCGCTTCCCAATTTGCCGGCCATCTCTTTGCCGAGCTCTACTCCGTACTGGTCGAACGGATTGATCCCCAGCAATGCGGCGTTGGCGAAGGTGCGATGCTCGTAGAAGGCAATCAGCGCCCCCAGCGAACGTGGTTCCAGGCGCTGGAGCAATATGGTGGATGATGGCCTGTCCCCAGGATAGGCACGAGCCGCATCTTCGCTTTCACGCCCAATCATCAATGCCCAGCTCTGCGCGAAGCAATTTCCTAGAAGCAGCTGGTGATGGCGGGGATCGACGCTGTCGTCATTTTCGACAACTGCCACAAATTCGACCGGGATCGCGGTCGTGCCCTGATGGAGCAGCTGGAATACCGCATGCTGCGCGTCGGTCCCGACACCGCCCCAGGTTACCGGCGCGGACGGCCGGCCGAGCGGCTCCCCTTCAGCGGTGACGGATTTGCCGTTCGACTCCATCTCCAGCTGCTGGAGATAATCCGGCAACAGCCTCAACCGCTCGTCATAGGCAAACAGTGCCCGGCTCTGGGTGCGGCGTACTTGAGTGTAATAGAGGTCGGCGAAAGCGGCGAGCAGCGCGACATTGGCCACTCCGTCGGTCAGCTTCACATGGCGGTCCATCTCCGCGGCCCCTTCGAGCAGTTCCTCGAAGGCTCCCCAGCCCAACGCCAGGGCAATCGACAGGCCAACCGAGGACCACAGCGAGTAGCGTCCGCCGACTCCCTCGCTGAACGGCAGGACGCGGGTCTCGTCGACGCCAAATTCGATAGCCTTTTCGGGGCTGGCCGTGACCGCGATGACCTGACCGTAGGGATCGGCCACTCCGGCTTCCCGTAGCCATTCGAGCGCGGCCCCCAGGTTGGTAAGCGTTTCGACGGTGGAAAATGTCTTGCTGACCGCGACCACCAGGGTCGATGCCGGATCCAGACCCCAGGTGGCCTCGTCGAACGCCTCGCCGTCAATATTCGACAGCACCCGTACTTCGAACCGGTCGGCATCGCGTCCGAGGGCATCAATGATAAGATCGGGCCCCAATGCCGATCCGCCGATGCCGATATGAAGAATTGATTCGATCTCGCCGAACGCGCCGCCTTCGATCGCGTCGATCATGCTTCTCATCCGGGCGTGGCGCTCGGCGGCCAGGAGATTGTCGTTCGGACTCCCCTCGCCGCGCTCGGCGACATGAGTCGCAGGCCGATTCTCGCTGAAATTGACGATGTCGCCCGAAAACAGGGCGTCGCGGGCGCCCGGAAAGTCCACGGCATAGGCCAGCACTGCAAATTCCTCGAGCAACTCCTCGTCGAGGTGCGTCTTCGAAAAATCGAAATGGATCGACGCTATATCGCGCGACAGCCGGCTGACCCGTTCGGCGTCCTTCTCGAACATCTCGGCCAGCCGCGTCGGCCGATGGGTCTCGATCGTTTGCCAAGCGGCCTTGCAGTCCAGAATCGCCATGGCCCGCCTAATAGTCGGCAACCCGCCTTTTGCCATCCCCGCTTGACCTTCACCGCCCGAGCCTCAAAAGCGGCCTGACATGGCTTTTCTCCAGTTCCGACGCCCTCACTATGCCGACCGTCCTTCCGATGATTCGAAGGAGACGACGGGCAGCTTCTTCAAATCGCTTCTGATCCTTGCCGTTGCGGCATGGATCCTGCGCAGCCTGATCGTCGCTCCGTTCAGCATTCCATCGGGCTCGATGCTGCCGACAATGATGATCGGCGACTATCTGTTCGTGTCCAAATGGCCCTACGGCTATTCGAGCGCGAGCTTCCCGTTCGAATTTCCGCCGTTCAAGGGCAGGGTCCTGGGGTCTCTGCCGAACCGCGGCGACGTCGTCGTGTTCGAAGGACCGATGGGTCAGGATGTCGTCAAGCGGGTCATCGGCCTGCCTGGCGATACCGTTGCGGTAGAGGCAGGTCAGGTCATCCTGAACGGCAAGCTCGTCCCGCGGGAGCGGGTCTCCGATTACGCCATGACCATTTCGGCCAACAGCCCATGCCGGGTGGTGCCTCCAGCCACTCCCATGACCAGGCCGGATGAGGACGGTAGCCCGGCTTGCATCTATCCGATGTACCAGGAAACCTTGCCCAACGGAGTGGCCTACACGGTTCTCGACCAGACCGATGTCAGCTTCGCCGACAATTTCGGCCCGGTGACCGTCCCCGAAGGCCATCTCTTCATGATGGGCGACAACCGCGACGACAGCCTGGACAGCCGGTATCCCGTTATCGCCAACGGGATGGGCTTCGTTCCGCTGGACCGCGTGGTCGGCCGTGCGGAACTGGCATTCTGGTCGACCGACGGCAGCGCATCGTGGATCAATCCATTGAGCTGGTTCACGGCGCTTCGAACCGAGCGGCTCGCGACGGATTATCACCCATGATCGAGCTGCCATCTTTCGTCGGCGAAGCCCTGGGCGGAGAGCCCAAGGAGCCGAACTTGTTCGAGCGAGCCCTCACGCATGGAAGCCACGGTCGCGAAACCTATGAGCGGCTGGAATTTTTGGGCGATCGGGTCCTGGGGCTGGTGGTCGCCAATTGGCTGTATGAGCGGTTCCCAAGCGAGCCCGAAGGGAAGATGAGCCGCCGCTATAATGCGCTGGTCGCGCGCGAGACCTGCGCCGACGTCGGCCGCGCGCTCGACATTCCGCGCTTCATCCGACTTGGCAAACAGGCTCGGGAAGATCACGCCAACCTCAGCGACAACGTCGTTGGCGATGTGACCGAGGCCATGCTCGGCGCCATCTACCTGGACGCCGGCCTTGAGCGAGCCCAGAACTTTGTTCGCACTCATTGGGCGCCCTTCCTCGACGGGCAGAAGCGCGCGCCGGTGCACCCCAAATCGGCGCTCCAGGAAATTGCCGCGGACAAGAAGCTCGGTGTGCCGCTGTACGAGACCATTGGGCGCTTCGGCCCGCATCATGCGCCGCGCTTTCGGGTCAAGGTCAGCCTGGGGCGGCACGGCGAAGCGGAAGCCGAAGGAGATTCGAAGCAGGAGGCCGAAACGGCAGCAGCAGCGACCTTGCTGGAAAAGCTTCAATGAGCCGCTGCGGATTGGTCGCGGTCCTCGGTGCTCCGAACGCCGGCAAATCTACGCTGGTGAATGCGCTGGTCGGGCAAAAGGTGGCGATCGTCAGTCCCAAGGCGCAAACGACGCGGGCTCGCCTGATGGGCATTGCGCTTCATGAAGATGCGCAGATCATGCTGGTCGACACGCCCGGTATCTTTGCGCCCAACCGCCGGATCGACCGGGCGATGGTCAAGGCTGCCTGGGAAGGGGCCGACGACGCCGATCGCCTTGTTTTGGTGATCGATGCCGCTGCAAAGCTGGGCGGCAAGGTCGAACAGATGATCGAGGGCGTCGAACAGCGGTCCGAACCC